>NZ_CP136684.1:0-2500 GCF_032921865.1 Thalassospira lucentensis | reverse complement strand
TGATCTAGCCATGAGCAGGTTGAAGGTGATGTAACAGTCACTGGAGGACCGAACCCACGTCTGTTGAAAAAGACGGGGATGACTTGTGGTTAGGGGTGAAAGGCCAATCAAACCTGGAGATAGCTGGTTCTCCGCGAAATCTATTTAGGTAGAGCGTCAGACGAATACCATCGGGGGTAGAGCACTGAATGGGCTAGGGGGCCTTACCGGCTTACCAAACCTAATCAAACTCCGAATACCGATGAGTACTATCTGGCAGACAGACTACGGGTGCTAAGGTCCGTGGTCGAGAGGGAAACAGCCCAGACCGCCAGTTAAGGTCCCAAAGTTGTGGCTAAGTGGGAAAGGATGTAGGACGGCCAAGACAACCAGGACGTTGGCTTAGAAGCAGCCATCGTTTAAAGAAAGCGTAACAGCTCACTGGTCTAAATAAGCTGTCCCGCGCCGAAGATGTACCGGGGCTCAAGCCACACACCGAAACTGCGGATTTGTTCTTCGGAACAAGTGGTAGCGGAGCGTTCCGTAAGCCTGTGAAGGTGTACCGTAAGGTATGCTGGAGGTATCGGAAGCGAGAATGCTGACATGAGTAGCGACAAAGGGAGTGAGAACCTCCCTCGCCGAAAGCCCAAGGGTTCCTGCGCAAGGCCAATCCGCGCAGGGTGAGTTGGCCCCTAAGACGAGGCGGAAACGCGTAGTCGATGGGAAACAGGTTAATATTCCTGTACCCGTGAGAAGTGACGGCCTCTGGAAGTTGTGTCTCCTTATTGGATTGGAGATGCTGCCAAGGAGGTCCAGGAAATAACTCTCACATATGGACCGTACCCGAAACCGACACAGGTGGGCAGGTTGAATATACCAAGGCGCTTGAGAGAACGATGTTGAAGGAACTCGGCAAATTGCCCCCGTAACTTCGGGAGAAGGGGGCCCACCGTGAAGGCAACTTTACGGTGGGGGCACAGACCAGGGGGTGGCGACTGTTTACTAAAAACACAGGGCTCTGCGAAGTCGCAAGACGACGTATAGGGTCTGACGCCTGCCCGGTGCCGGAAGGTTAAGAGGAGATGTGCAAGCATTGAATTGAAGCCCCGGTAAACGGCGGCCGTAACTATAACGGTCCTAAGGTAGCGAAATTCCTTGTCGGGTAAGTTCCGACCTGCACGAATGGCGTAACGACTTCCCCACTGTCTCCAACATCGACTCAGCGAAATTGAATTCTCCGTGAAGATGCGGAGTACCCGCGGTCAGACGGAAAGACCCCGTGCACCTTTACTACAGCTTTGCAGTGGTATCAGGATGTGAATGTGCAGAATAGGCGGGAGGCTATGAACCCGAAGCGCCAGCTTCGGTGGAGCCACCTTTGAGATACCGCCCTTTTGCTTCCTGATATCTAACCGAGGTCCGTTATCCGGATCCGGGACCCTGCATGGCGGGTAGTTTGACTGGGGCGGTCGCCTCCCAAAGAGTAACGGAGGCGCGCGATGGTAGGCTCAGGCTGGTCGGACATCAGCTTAAGAGTGCAATGGCAAAAGCCTGCCTGACTGCGAGACTGACAAGTCGAGCAGAGACGAAAGTCGGTCATAGTGATCCGGTGGTCCCGCGTGGAAGGGCCATCGCTCAACGGATAAAAGGTACGCCGGGGATAACAGGCTGATACTCCCCAAGAGTCCACATCGACGGGAGTGTTTGGCACCTCGATGTCGGCTCATCACATCCTGGGGCTGGAGCAGGTCCCAAGGGTTTGGCTGTTCGCCAATTAAAGTGGTACGTGAGCTGGGTTTAGAACGTCGTGAGACAGTTCGGTCCCTATCTGCCGTGGGCGTAGGATACTTGAGAAGAGCTGTCCCTAGTACGAGAGGACCGGGATGGACGCACCTCTGGTGTACCGGTTGTTCCGCCAGGAGCATCGCCGGGTAGCTAAGTGCGGAAGGGATAACCGCTGAAAGCATCTAAGCGGGAAGCCCCCTTCAAGACTAGGTATCCCTATCAGATCCCTGGAAGACCACCAGGTTGATAGGCTGGGTGTGGAAGCGTGGCAACACGTGAAGCTAACCAGTACTAATTGATCGATCGGCTTGATTGATCCCTCTTGCTAATTGACTATTCTGACTTCTTGCGCAGCGGTAAAACCCGCCAAAGCAAAATACAGAACAACCAATATCGCACCTAAATCACATTCCGATCTCTTCGCTGTGTTTCGACGGCCCGGTGGCCATAGCGGCCGGGAACCACCTGATCCCATCCCGAACTCAGAAGTGAAACCTGCCTGCGCCGATGGTACTTTGTCTTAAGGCACGGGAGAGTAGGTCACCGCCGGGCCTTCTAAACACAGCACAAAATATTCCCTAACCACACAAAACATCCAACGCCGCCTCACATCATGATGCGGCGTTATCTATTTAACCCACCGGTTATAATACACCCTGACGCGGGGTGGAGCAGCCCGGTAGCTCGTCAGGCTCATAACCTGAAGGTCGTAGGTTCAAATCCTGCCCCCGCAACC
>NZ_CP136683.1 GCF_032921865.1 Thalassospira lucentensis | reverse complement strand
ACATCGATCCATATCGCAGGCGAAGGCAAAAACCGGATTGAATTATTCAGGTATCACAAGCGGAAAGTCACGACGCGCATCAGCACGGTCATACCGATAAAGCATCCTGTGATCCGCAGGGATCTGAGCGGGCATTACTGGATTGCCTCCTGGCGACAGGACAACGGGATAGAAACATTTGTCACCATTCCCTTTCCGGATATCACCCTGCCGGTATATCGCCTGCTCGGGGTCAAGATCGATGGCAAAAGAATGCCTGTTCCCCTGGATGTCGTCAGGAAAAGTCTGGCATCAACCATTGATGAGATTGCGGGACGGATCTGTCAGGCCTGATCTGGAAAAGATCGGCGGCCTACTGCAAACCGGTATGTCGGGTCGTGTGAATAGATTGCATGGACCGGAGATCAATTCCGGTCTCCTTCTGGAATCTCTGCCAGTCAGGCATCAATGCCTGCACAGCACGATCCAGTTCTCTTAACCTGGCTTCTTCCGATTTATCCTGTCTGTTCTGCAGCTCGGCAGGACGGGAAGGTTTTCGTTTCAGATGTCTGAGATCTGCTTCTCTGGTTTTGACATTAGAAAGGCAGGTCTCATAGGGAAGAAACAGATGTATCAAATCGGCCGAAACTTCTTTTTGCCCGTACATTTCAAATTTTCTGACGCGCTTTGAAGCATCCTCAATGCCGTTTCTGGTCAGTTGTGCTATCAGATTTTCCGCTTCCCATCTGGCTCGCGCCGCCATTCGGCGGATTTCTTCCGCCATGATTTCTTCCTGCCGCTTTTTCTGACCTGCAGACATATAGCCGTCACTGTCGCGGCGAAACATCCAGATGGCCAATCCCGAGCGTGCCCGCATATATGCGGCACGCCGGCGTTCATAATCGAGATTGTCTTTTGCAGATGCATAACGGTTCTCGGCCAGAGCAAGACGCAATCCGTTACGCTTGCCGGCATGAATGTAGATACGCTCAAGCCGATTGCCGATGCGGTTCAGGCGACGACGCACGTGATCGGCATCCTTCCCGAATTCCGAAACACGGGCTGTTGCATTCAGCCTGACAAACCAGTGATGACGCCGTTTTTCCAGAAGATACTGCTTTTCGCGCAGATCTTCCCTAACCCACCATTGACCTGAGAAATCAGCGACGGCTCTTGCCAGGCGCTCCTTGGCGAGAAGCACGCGATCACCTTCTCCAGGGCGTGGCTGCAATTCATCCCGTGCCGCCTCAAGTCTGGCCCGCAGATACTGACCGCGTCCAATCCGTTGATTGCGCAGTTCCATCAGCTCACTGGCGATTTCGCGCCGGGCAGCTTCCGCCCCTGCCGACGTTACTACACCTTTCCGTTCCAGCTCCATTGCAGCTGAGCCAAGATGTCTGCCAGGAAGTTTGGCAACCCCCATTTCACGATACGATCGCGGGTCCCATCTGCGCGACAACCCTGCCTGCTCAAAAACCCGGTTCACGATATCGGCATAGCGATGACGCAGTGTTCTGATCCAGCTTTTGTCATGGATCACCCGGTTTTTAGATGGGTGGAAAACCGGCTCGTCCAGATCAGTCCAATGTGACACCGGACGGGAATGATAGAGCAGATGAAGGTGATAATTCCGGGGGTCCGAATGTTTTTCCGGATGGTGGACAACGCCATGCCACGGAAGGCCCGCCTCACTAAAGATTTCTCCTAGCTGCGACAGGATTTCCTGTCGGCCATCTGGACCTACTTCCTCTTCATAGGGGAGATCGGCAATCAGACGTGACTGAACGCGTCCCCCTGCCCCTTCCCGGTCTTCCACATCGTTCCAGAATTGCTGTCGGATCGCCATATTCTCATGAATATTGCCAAGGGACAGCCTGACACCGGCATTCATTTCAACGGCTCCGAACCGCTCGATATAGGCCTGATGCAAGGAAGCGGTCCCGGAGCGCATGCCAACGCTCAGTGCTACCGGTCGGGTCGGACTGAACCCGTCCGGAACATTGCCTGTCGGGGCGTACCAGCATCCCCTTGTCCCTCCGGAACCGACGTTCCGGTCATATTTCAGTCCTGCCGCCTTGGGTGCCCGGCCCGTACAATATGCCCGGCCCTCGACTGGCTCCCGCCTTGTTCGGAGTATAACGTTGCGATGGGAAAAGCTGAAAGTCTCCCTGCCTTCAGGGGATATCGGGCGTGTGGAATAATAGCCCGGAACCCTCAGGTCCCTGCCTGTCGAAAACCACCCCGCCAGAGGATTTGACGTCATAAGTCGATGGATCATGTGTTCTTCCGCATCGGAAAAACGACCCACCCTGGCACCAAAAAGCTGGTCGTCTTCAAACAGATCCGATAGGGAAATCTTCACGGACGAAACTCGAAGCAGCTGTTTTTCTGATACAGCTGTTCACCAGAGACGCTGTAATCGACAACACATGAAACAAAGCGCGTGCCCGCCCCATCTGTCCGGGACAGATAAACCATCGCACTTCTTGGCGTACTCCATGGTACAACGCCTCGCACTTCATAGTTCTGGGCCAGCAATCCCCATAGATCCGTACCGCTTTTTCGCATTTCCTTGGCAGCCGGGACGGTTTCGGATCGAACCGTCTTTTGCGGTTCCTGTCCTTCCCAGGTCTGGCTTATGGCAGCGCCTGGAGCGGTGATTGCGGATATCATCAGCAGAACTTTTCCGAATTTCATCAATGTAAACCTTCAAAGAGTACTTGAATTTTCAACCAGCCATCATGGCGCGCATCTGACACACGCTGCACTGCGTTTCGGTCGACCAATGACAATTTCCGGCCGGACTGATGCAGGCATGCAGATCATGACAGCCACAGCCCAGGCATCTGCGGATTCCTCTCAAAGGGAATTGCCGGATTTCCGCACCATCAATCAGATGGCCGCCGCGGATACCATCGCCTGTTCCCCATTGCTTGAAATAGACGGCAACACCTGCAGCAAGGCACTGATCAATCAGTTTACGCACCCAGCGATGCTCTGCTTTGACAGGAGCTGCGCCGCCGATCTGCGCGCTTTGCCCGCCTATGATCACCCAGTCAAGCAGATGCAGATATGCTGACAGGTCGATTTCGCCGAGGATCGGTTCGATTGACAGCCCTTTGACGATCGCCGGAATTCGCTCCAGCTTGGGCATGTCGCGATCGACTTCCCGCTGATTGACCATTGTCGCCATCAGCCAGGCATTCGTATAGCCGTACCCCCAGTCATCAGGCAGCATCCTGGCGGCATTGCCAATGCGTTTCGTCACCAGAATGAAATCAAGTGTGCCGGCGGCCTTCATGATCTCAAATACTTCGTGGCGCCAGTTATTGGGCACTTCATTATCAAACAGATCCGCATGGGGGTTGATAAAGAAGCGCCTGCGCTCACCAGCCTTCAGGGATTCCCGGTTCGCTTTGCGCACTTTCTGGGCAAAGCCCTTTACCTGAAGTCGGGCTTTACCCGGGCCCCATTCCACCCGCCGAAGTCTGTCGGCCATCATGGCGCGCGCATAACATGCGGAACAGCCCGGTCCGGCCTCCGTACAGCCGATCCAGGCATTGCCGGAATAGTGTGTCCAGTCGACACCTGAAGAACGAACAGCAGCCATGATCAATCCTTCCCAGTTAAAGCTTCAGGGGCAAGCCATGGGGCTTTCACATGCAACAGGTCCGCCTGCCGTGACCTGCCCCCAAACCGGTTATGTGTCTTTTTCTCTTTTCCGCTTGGCGCGTTCGATGTCGAGAGACACCAGGCGGGATCCTTTTTCAAAGTCTTCAGGCAAGAGACCACGCGAACAATGCGGGCATGCCGGCACATTCCGGCGGCTGTTCCAGCCCTTTTCCAGATTTCTTGCTGCAATCCGGCGAATATTGCATTTGATGGCATCATCGAGATCGGCTTTCCGGCGCTGATAATCACCGATCATCAGCTGATAGTTCCGAACCAGAACCATGAAGGCATCAAAACCTTCAATGGTCATCTCGCAGGCCCGGCACCAGATTCTGCGTTCCGGTATGTCATAGGTCAGATTGTGATGCCGGCATCCCCTCTGACGCCGGGATCGACCATGCTCAATGCTGACATCCGCGAGATGAATGATCTTGGCGGAAAATGGTGCGGACATCTGATCCGGTTCGATTGGCGTCTGATCAGTCATGTTTCACCTCCATCACAGTGGCGAGTTCAGCTTCCAGTTTCAGATTGCGTGAAACCAGTTCGGCCATCCGGTTTCTGGTGTGCTGATGTCTTTCGCGCTCCTCATCGAGCAGGGCCTGGATGCCCCCGGCGATCTGTCGCGCCTCCCGACGCTGATCAAGTGCTGCCTGAGGATCTGTATCCGAGCGAAGTGCTGACAGAAACAGCGTGATTTCCTGTTCGCGATTGCAGGTAAATCGACAGGCATCGACGGCCTTGTCTCGTTCTTGCCAGTGCAAGTGTCTGTCAATATGCGGAAAACAAACTGGCTTGATCTGCCCGCTTCTGGTGGTCCACAGAAGCCCCCACCCTTCCGGCAGATCCTCAATCGAGATCAGCCCTTTTGGACATAGATAAAACCGCCAGTTTCCGACACCTGTTTCGGGCGTCTGACGAAACGGCTTGCTCCGGTCGCTCAGAAAATCCGATCGGCTGGTTTTCACTTCAACCAGGTAAGAGCCTGCCCAGGGTCCGCCTGCGCGCCACCCAAGGGCGTCTGGACGTTCCCCCCCGTAAATGGTGCTCATCTCGCGCAAGGCGACGATACAGCCCGGTCCACGGGCAGAATGCGCCCGCAATAACCATTTTCGCCCGAGCTCACACAACAGATCATGTTCGGACAGCTTACGCGCTTCTGGTTCGGACGGTACTGGCTGAGATTTGCGAATAACGGCCATCAGGACTCCTCCGGTAATTTGCCCGGCAGAGGAGAACCTTTTATGGCACTGGCATGTTTTGCCCGGATGCGTGGAAAAATAGTCCACACGCGATCGAGTTCATTCTCGCCCGCCGCCAACATGTCAATTTTCTGGGCATTGGACAGGGCCGAGAGTGTCAGCAACACCCCGCCGGTCTCCTGTTCAGGATCTCCGACGGGCTTGCTGAAGACATGACCTGCAAGTTCCCGAACATCATTTTCAGTCCCGCCCGCAGCCTGAAACAGCTCAATCGCTTCTTCCATGAAGCGATTGGCACGTTCGCGAACATCCACGCCATCTTCAGGCCCGAAACAGATTTCAACCCATTTCGCGGTACGATCCTGATAGTCCCCCTTCAGGTGATTGATCAGCGACCATTTGGCTTGCTGTGCCGAGCATTGAACGCTCCAGCCCGGGTTGAATGTCTGAAGCTTTGCCAGCCAGTGATCGATCTCGCTACCGGTTGGGCCCCTGTCTTTGACAGCGGCAAGAAAATCAGGGATCGGCATCTGGAGTTTCCAGCCCGGGATGATCTGACGACCATAAGGATACTCGTACGTTATGCCCAGATTTTCACGGCGCCAGACGAAGGCATTGCCAGACAGCAGGTCCAGAAACAACGCATGAAGCTTACGATCAGGACTGAACCATCCCTCACCGACGACGGATTTGGAGATACTGTCGCCGGGGACAGGCTCAAGTACATAACAGTTGATTTCTGAAATTAGTTTGAGGTCAGGGATCATATCGCCACACCTGATTTCAGGTATTCCGCTTCAACGGCAAGTGTGGACAACATGCCAGAAGCAAATCCGACGAGCATAAGCAGGACGCGGCCAATTTTACGCAACTGGCCTTCAACACTCTGGTGAGGAACAATTCGCAAGGAGATTTTATGGCCAACACCCATAAAACACCCGCAGCCGACATAAAGGATCAGCAGATCCAAAAAATTCCAGCCATTTCCATCTGGCAATGAATACAAACCAATATCGTCGCCGATGAAGCAAACAACGGCGATCACATATTCCAACACGATGCCCCAGATCGCGGGTGCCTTTTCCTCTTCACCATTGATGTCTGCAATGTCACTCATTGGTCCAGAACCTCGAACGTTCTGGCAGCTACATCGAGGATGCGGACTTTCACCCAGGCGACATCATCCACATTCCAGAAACCGGGATGGTTGTCATATTCATCAGCCCAGGCATCGACAACAGCATCAACCCGTTTTCCCAGATCAAGAAGCTGTTCTACGGGAAGGCGATCAAGCCAGTCATCAGCGCGTTCGCCGCCATCCCAGGAGGCTGCTTCCTGCATATCCGGAATGATGTTCCTGACAAAATCCGAAGCCCTGAATGTCTCGCGACGACCCCGCATGATTTCAATTTCAAGGCCGTTTTCAGGAGCAATCTCTGCTTCCTCCAAAGCCTCAAAAAGGTCTGCATGGAAGTTCTCTTCATCCTTCACACTGAAAGCGAATGAAGGAGCATCTGCCTGGACCTTTTGGGCCGCCTTCAACTGGACGGATTTTTCACCAAGAGCACGACACAGCGCACCGATTGGATCGTCAGAAAACATACGCACCGGAATACCGCGAGCTTTCGCATGGGCGATTTCATTTAACGTCGAACTGCCGATATAACCGTCGAAATTCACGACAAAGATTTCATCCGAACGGTCGATCTTTTCCAGATGAAGCGCGTCCATCTGTTCCGCGACACCTTCCGCTTCGGCCAGATGATGCGCAGGAACGTCCGGGTACCATTGCGGCAGCAAATGCAGACCCATGACAATGGCCTGTTCATCGCGTTCAATCAGCCAGGCACAAACTGCCATGACATCAATGAAGCGTGACGATCCGCAGATGGTTACGACTTTACTCCCCATCATCCTTCCCTCTTCACATGCGGATCACGCGAGCGCATCCGCGCATCCTGTTTCAGAACACACTCAACAAGCTCGCCAATCCACCAGTCATAGTTTTCCTCAGTCGGGCATGGCATCTCCATCACCCGACACTGAAGGCTTGCGACAAGGCATTCACGGCGAAGCGTGGCACTTGCGGAAATCTTTGTGGCGACTTCAGATGACCGGATCAGCTGCTTAAGATCATCCGCAGCCTGCGTGCGGCCCTCACGGGTCAGATCTTCAAGCAACTGCGTTAATCGACCTTTCGCTGTTGCCATGTCCGGTTCTGGATCGCCAGATAGCGAAAGCTCCTGCTGATCCGCCTCAGTCTGCATCTGATCCATCCCCAAGAGACTTCATGAGATCGAACAGGTTCCTGCGCAGCCTGGGATCAGAAATCCGGTAATAGGCCCGGACCAGCTCAAGCGTTTCCCGCTTGTGCATTTCGTCTTCATCGGGCTTGTAATCCGGAGTATCGGTAACCCCGGATGCAGGTGAGCGGCCGGTAATTTCGTCGGGCATATCATCAAAGAAAAACCCGACCGGCACTTCCAGTACGCGCGACAGGTCATAAAGCCGCGATGCACCAACCCGGTTTGCGCCGCGTTCATATTTCTGAACCTGCTGGAACGTCAAACCGATCAGCTCGCCAAGCTTCTCCTGGCTCATTCCCATCAACGTCCGGCGCAAACGAACCCGCATGCCGACATGAACATCAATCGGGTTTGGTTTCCCATCCTGTGTCCGGCCACGGCCATGGCCACGCCTGTTCCGGATCGGCCTATCTTCCTTGCTCATTCAATTGATCCTTCCTGAAAAGTTCAGACGCTGGCATTGGACTATTCGCCGTCATGAATAATCTCGTCGCCATCAATGCTCATGTAGGGATGTTCGCCAATCGCTGCCTCAATCATCTCACGGGGCACCATCATGAGCACAGACAGCTGACCAAGCCTGACGGTGTCGTTCTGCGCAAATGAGATCACCTGCACCACAGATGCCAGCATGGATGCATCAATCGCCTCTATCGCTTTCTGGCGATCCAGAACAAAGCAAAGCTTGTCCCCCCGGACATCCAGAGACCTCCGATAACTGGCAGCCTGACCAATGACAAAACCGGTGGTGTTGAATGCCGCCCGGGCTTCGGCGACTGATACATCGCGTCCCTGCAGGACAAGCCATGCCGCAAGTGCCCGCGAGAACAGTCTGATCGATACCCGGCCGCCGTTTTCAATGTTCCAGAAACCGTCGTCATCTGCCCCGGTTTCAAGCCCGGTTATCACCATCGAGCCGGTCATGCCGCGATCTCCTGCTCAATGGTAATATATTCCGTGACAGGCCCCTGCATCGGACGGTCATAACGAATACGCCAGACCGTCTCATCAGCATTCCATTGGCCGTGCATCTCCACCCAGAGACTGCGGAACACGTCCATCGCAGAGGCATGAAATCCTGTTCCCAACCGCCCGACCAATCCCGCGATGCCTTCCTCTATCGCATCCTCGTCAGTCATGTCCCCCAGTCGTGACAATTCAATCGAATGCACACGCATGAACATACGGTGCTGATCGAAGGGCATATGCATCGGTGGAACCCATCGACGCGGCGGGTCGAACCTTTCACCCACGGGTTTGAGCTCTTCGTCAGCCCGATACCAATATCCCGCACGGCAATCGCGAAGCCGGTCCTTACGCGGCGTATCATAAAAATCCCGTGGCTTACGATGCAGGTTGGCCGGATCAGCATATGATGCGCACCATTCCTCACGCACCCATGCCAATACCTTCAGACCCTCTTCCAAAGCCTGCTTCGCCTTCACATATATCGGGCTTGTCGGACGGCGACGGGTGCATAGCTTCAGGCCATCAATGTTCGCCCGCACCATGACCGGGCTGAACAGAAGCGGCATGAGATAGAAGCCGTCATAACGCGTGCAGATCGGGTCCTTCATTTTTCATCTTCCACAGTTTTCGCCACCCGCTCATCCCAAAACTGCTGGGATGAAAAATCATCCCGGACCAGTACGGCAGCATCTCCGTTAAGGGCCGTACCCAATGTGTGCGCGTGACCTATCGTCATGCGAACAAGGCCGGACTCCATCTTGGCCAGCAATTGTCGCGAAACATGAAAGTCGTGCTCTGCCGACAAGTGTGTCCGGAAGGCTTCCAATGAACGAAACCGCATTCGACGCAGGATGCGCAATCGCGCCGAAGCCCGAAGGTCCGGTATCGCCATTCCAGTCTTCTCCCCTTGAGGGCGACTTTCACTCGACACTCTGCCATCTCCTTTAATGTCTTTCAATGACAATTTTTGGCAGTGTAATACAAATGGGGTAATGCGCCAGTCAAAATTTAGATTTGGTCCATTTTTTTCTTTTGGCGATCATGACGAAGGGGGAAGAATGGCGGTTTTGCGGGATATTGATGGCGATGACATCCAAAGGCGTATCGCAAAACCTGAAACAGAATCGATTTCCCAGCGTGTTATTGAAAGATATTTCAATAGATGGATTTTCGGGTTATGATCGCCATCCCGATCACAGTGAGACGTCACGATGCAACGACCCTCTTCGATCCTTCGGTCAGTCCTGCGCAGTGCCTTGGCATTCATCGCCTCGATGGCCCTGCTCGATGAAACGGCGGCCCGGTTCCATGTCGCAGTCGCATGTCTTGCGGTGCTGGCCGCGACCGAAATCTGGGCTCTGGTTTGCACCCTGCGCGCAACACGCTCCGCCCTTAACGGCATGCGTGATCGGGGGTGGCCTTCTCTGGTGATCGATTTCGAACGCAGGGAAACCGAAAAAGCACCTTCAGACAAAACCGGAAACAGCACAGCCAAAGGATAAAAAATGCTCGAGACCATTCAATCCGCCGCGGCGGAAAAAAACACATCCGCCGCCCCTGCGGCAAAAGCCGCTTCGGCGCGCAAGAAAGTCACGGCCGGCAGCAGTGAGGGCATTCTGCGCAAACTCGAAACACAGATCGGTAAAATCTCCGATCAGATTTCCGTCCTTCAGGACTTCTGCACCAATGCCCAGTCCGACCCGGCACGATGTGATGAAAGTCAGGCACGCCGGGCAAGCCGCCAGATCGGCACAAGTCTTGATGCCGCCTGTAACGAGCTGGCCAATCTGCGCGAGGCACAGCAGCGCGAAGAGCGCCGCAAGCTGTCGGAACTGGCCCGGATCATGGAAGGCAAACTCGATATCAACAGGGCGCTTGAACTCGCCGAGAAAGGCGCCTCTGCCGATGATATCGCCCGGGCTCTGGTTGCCCGCACAGGGAGCTGATCACGATGACCCGGCAAGTCCCCCTGCCAGACGCATTTGATATCGAAAAATGCGTCGAGGCGATTAGCGATTTTGCGCAACGCGAATACAGGATCACTTACAGCACGGAGGATCTCTATCACATCCGCACCCAGCTCATGCAGCTGGGCGGGACTGCCCCCCTCCTGATCCTGTCGCTGGCAGCACTTTCCAATGCCAGGGCGGGCGGTCAGAAACGGTCTTCCGGGTCCTCAAACAATCTCAATGCCCCCTGGGTGATTGCCTGTTCACTGGTGATCGGCACCAGCCTCTGGCTCAGCTTCGCCGACATCCCCTGGCTGGCATGGTCAAGCGCCATCCTCGCTGTCGCACTGCCGGCCTCCTGGTTTCTTCATCATGCCCTCCGCGAACGGCGCGCAAGGCAACTGACAGGCGTGAGGACGGAACAATGAAAACCTCCTCATTTTCCTGCCCGCCGCTCAGGCTGACACTGCTCGTTCTGCTGCTGGTTTGTGTCACCTCAACGGCCATGGCCCAGGAAGTCTATCCCTGCATGGTAGGACCTCTCTTCAATCAATTGGCCTACACAAAATCATCCTTTTCACTCGATATTTTCAAGGCACTCGGACCATCGGTCAAAGGCTATATGGGGGCCGCACTCGGCCTGTTCCTGCTCATCATCACGCTTCTGGTCTGGGTGAGCGGCAATGGCGGGCATTTCAAGAAAATCATTCCAACCCTGGCTACTTTCGGCATGGCCGTCGTGCTGCTCAATAACGGCCTCAACCAGAATGACGAGCCGCCCTTTGTCCTGCAAATTTCCGATGCGATCGAATCTTCCTCCCTGTCGGCCGGGGCGGTCATCGTCTCACAGACCAGTGGCCTCAGCCAGCTCACCCCGGACAGCTATACCTATATCTTCAATCATCATTCCAAAGAGAATGGCTATGCAATGCTGGCCTGTCAGATCGAGCGGCAGGGTTTTGCCGTGGCACAGATCATGATCGATATTGCGGTTGGTGATGGCAGTTTTGGTGTTGCCACCATCTTCCGCGCCTTCATGTGCATTCTGGCGATGCTGCCCTTCCTGTTTGTCATCGGCATCTTCGGGGCCTTCATGCTCGAAGCGATGTTCAAATATGTCGCCATCGCCATTCTCGCACCGTTCCTGATCGGCTTTGCCTGGCTTAAATTTGTCCGCACCATTGGAGGGGCTGCCATGCGGGTCATTGCCGGGGCCTGGCTCACCATCGTGCTGGCCTCCGGTGCCATGGGCTTCACCCTTGAAGGGATCGACAGCTTCAAGGCAAAGATGGACACTTTATTAGTTGATTACCTCAAAGCATCAGACTTCAAGCAATCAAAAAGATATTGGTATCACTGCAATAATAAATCCTTCTATCCAAACCCGGATTACAATGCGTGGGATCCTACTAACGAAACGACTGATGTTTTTCTGCCCATCGAACCTGGTGATCCTGAGCTCACTAAAGAGCTTAGTGAGGCAGAGTGTGACAATGCCGATGATATTGCCCAGAACGGGGCCTGGATTGTCATTCAGCCGGCATTCCTGATCATGCCGGTGATCGGCTTCATTTCTATCCTGCTTCACATGCAATCCAAGTCGCTGGCCTCCAACCTGTCGGGAGCCAATGACGGCGCCGGTCCGGCCGCCGCCGTTGTCATGGGTGCCAAAATGCTCGCGGGGGGCGCCATGGTCGGCGGTGCGCGCATCATGGGAGGTGCGAATACAGCCGCCTTTGGCCAGGGTGGCCTCAGATCGTCCGTGACCGATCTGATGGCCGGTCGATCCAATATCAATCCCGGGGCAAGTACCGCTCAGCAGATCGGTCAGGCCATGCATCAGCATGGTCTTGCCGGAGGCATTGCACGCTCCTTTGGACTTCAACCCGCCCCGCCCCCCGCTGCGGGTGCCGCCAGTCCGCTGGCCGGTGTCGGCGCAGGCCAGTATTCCACCGGTGGATCTGCAGGCAGCGGATCAGGTTCCGGTGGGGGTAGTGGCATGTTTGGCGGATCAAGCGATGAACGCAAACAGTTTGCCCAGGATATCGGTCGCGAGATCGCCGCAGCCATGAATAACGGCGGCAATCCGATGCGCAATCGCAACGGTTAACAGAAAGGATCAATGCCATGACCATCTCTTCCGTCAATGACCGGCAGGCCCGACATCTTGCCACCGATCGCGCCCTTCACAATGCCCTGCGCTCGGCTGGAACAGCCCTTAAATGGAGCCTGCCCCTGACCCTCATACTCCTGCTTTACATGCACGCGGAAAGCCACGGTGCGCATACGGTCGGGGATGTCATTCGCCAGATCAATTTCATGCCGGTCCGGCTGTTTGCCAGCTACCTGACAGGCGCATTGGCTCTTGCCGTTCTGATCGCAGCCCTCTGCTTTTCCTTCTCGCTGGGAAAAGGCTTGAGCGGTTCCTGTTTCAGGGAGCGGTTCCAGGCATTCCGGTTTCGCCGCGGCAATCCCGGTTCCGAAATTTCCGGCGGGGTTAAGATCGGTGACTGACATGAAAATCGACAGAATTTCCCTGAGACAAAGGCGGCGCATTCTCTCCAGGATGGAATTTCTTCTGTCCTGTCCGCCTGAAATTCCCTGCCTTGCTATCTATCTGCTTCCCTCCCTTGGGGCATGGTGTCTGCTTCTGCTCATTGCCGCCCTTGGCTTTAGCGATTTGGGCCTCGTGCTCTCGACCGGAATTGCCATCGCCACAGGCCTCCTGACCGGCCTGCCGATCGTTTATTTCCGATGGCACCGCCTCTATCCCGGGCTTGCCTGGAATGCCACCATTCGCGACGCCATCGCCATGATCCTCTCTATCTCCCCTTAAGCCTCATCTGGACTATTGCGGCATCCAGTTTCAGGCGCGGCTAGTGGGCCGCGCACCTTAAAAAGCATCGCCAAGTGTTTTCTGCATCCAGGCCCGACCTAACTCCACGGCTTTCTGTCTTTCTTCCGGGCCAATCTGATACATCATTTTTTCTATCCAACGGTCAGACCTTCGCTTAACTCGCCCAGTAGACAGTTGGCTGGATATCCAGGCCCACATAAATGCTTTTGTGTAATTGATCTGATTTACATCCGTCCGCGCATACATCAATGACAACTCATATTGCGCTTCAGGATTTCCCGCGGCCGCCGCGTTGTTTAACCAAGCAAATGCGGCATCATAATTGATGTACTTCCCCCCTTGCGGATCAGCTAAAAGTTTCGCGAGTTCAACCTGGGCCATAAGATGACCAGATTTCGCAGCTCTCAGAAAATACGGGAATGCCCGGGCAAATTTCAGCGTATATAAGAAATCAAGCCCATAAACATATTCAGCCTCGGGGAGCCCTTGCTCAGCTGCCTCACGCAGCCAGAACATGGATATCTCCATAGTTGCCCTGGTCGCTATTACCAGTTCGCCTGTAGAATAAACTTTATAGAGCTCATACTGAGAAACATCATCTCCCCGCCAAGCCGTCGCAGAAAACCAGAACACTGTTTCGCGGCGAACATCCTTCTCCCAGCGCATCGGCAAAAGTGACTGTGCATAACGCCTGCCAGCAAGCATACTTCCTCGTAAAGCCATTGGAAGGAACGCCCGGGCAGCTTCTTCATAATTCGCCCCATTAAAGTAGCGTTCCGCTTCCGCCCATCTCGCAGGGCGTTCAAAAGCTTCCAGATAACGGATTGCCTCATCATTTCCTGCCGCAGCCGCGGTTTCCAACAGCCCCTTGGCTCTCGCCTGATCTATCTCGCCAGCGAACCCCAATAACATCAGTCGAGCGAGTTGAAACTGAGCGTAAGGCTGATTTGCAGTAGCTGCTACTTCATACCAGCTTGCCGCAAGGTACAAGTCCTGGGGCCCGCCTTCGCCATCGCGATATAAATCAGCAAGTTGAGCAACAATAGATGTATTTCCCTGCTCAGCAGCGCTTTGTAGCAACCTTCTTGCTTCCCCCATATTCGTAAAACCGGCACTTCCTGTAGCCAGCATGTAACCAACATAGGCCTGGGCCGTAGGATCCCCTTTCTGCTCAAAAGGCTTGAAAGCCTCCAAGGACTGCAAAAACTGTCCTTTATCAAATAACTCAATTGCTTGATTCAATCTCTCGTCCGCAAATGAAGCGAACGGGCTGAATAAAACAAGAAATACCGCAAGAAATCCTGTTGTTAACTGCATAGGTAAATTCTTAAAATCGTGAAAACGAAGAAAAATGAAGAAGCACAATCACTGATAGCAAAAAACAACCCGTTGGGGAACAGCTCACCAAGGAGGACTTCCTGATAGATCTCTCTAACTGAACGGGTGTAAACAAACGGGTGTAAATAATATGTGCCCAAAGCCCCTTCATGCGCGGCATCTGCCCAAGTCGCACCAGATCCGATCACTCTGAGAGTTGAGTACAAGCAAATTGCACAGGCTGGAGCATTTCGATCCTGCTGTTTCCTGTTTGCACATGAACTGATTATCTCATATATTCGGCTCATTGATTGAGCCGGTAAAGCAGGTTAATTGGCTCACAACAGTCGGGCAGGATGGATATGTGGATCTGGGAACGGAAAGAATGGCCAGAGTTTGAGTGGGATCGAACAACATTCCGGACACGTCTGCCAGGCATCTATCGCAAGCAGGGTGGCCTGTCGGCCCGGGATTCCCAGACACAACAATCCGAAACGTCTCTCGATACAATCCTTGAGAACATTATCAAATCCTCGGCCATCGAAGGTGAAAATCTCGACCGTGCCTCGGTGCGGTCCTCTCTGGCCAGCCGCCTCGGGCTTGATGATACCGTCGGCCGGGCTGTTCCCCCTTCATCAAAAACCAGTGGCGTTGTCGATCTGATGATGGACGCGCTGGCAAACCCGCATGCTCCGCTGACCAGCGAACGGCTGCATAAGTGGCATCACTGGCTGTTTCCCGCTGACGGTTTCAGGCCCGAACCGATCGATATCGGTCAATGGCGGTCCGTCGGAAGGATGCAGGTCGTTTCTGGCGATCCCGTCCAGCCAACGGTTCACTTTGTCGCCCCTCCGCCGGAAAGAGTGCCGGGGGAAATGAATGGCTTCATCAAATGGTTCAATGACAGTCGGCATGATGCACATATCGATCCGATCGAGCGGGCCGCCCTCGCCCATCTCTGGTTTGTCACCATCCATCCGTTTGATGACCGCAATGGCCGGATCGCGCGTGCGATCGGCGATCTGGCACTGGCCCAGGCAGATCCGCACAGCATCCGGCTTTACGAGATGTCCTCCGCCATCCATCAGGACCGTAAAGGCTATTACGACGTGCTTGAGCAGACCCAGAAGGGCACCCTTGATGTCAACCACTGGATGGCATGGTTTGCCGACAAACTCGAACATGCTCTTGACCGGGCCAGTCAGCGGGTGAATGCGACATTAGGCAAAACCCGGTTCTGGGATGCCCATCGCGACCAGGCACTGGCGCCTGGTCAGATCAAGGCCCTGAACAAATTGCTCGACGGGCGGTTTCCTGAAGGTCTTGGTGCCCGGCATTATGCAGCCTTTACCGGCGTCAGCAAGGCAACTGCGACGCGCCATCTGACAGACCTGGTTGAAAAAGGCTGTATCGCACCTGGCGAAGATGGAGGCCGCTCTACCCGCTACCATGTGGTCATGCCGTCAGGCCCTAAAGCACTCGCGCAAGCACTGGCCATTGATACGGTACATGATCATTCAACAAGGGTTCAGATCGAGGCAGGCCTGAAACTGAAGTCTCGGGATGAACTGCTTGCGCAAAGCGAGGCGACACAAAAAAAGCTGGATCAGCTGGCCTCCCTGCCTGAACTGAGCCGAATACAGATGCAGGAACGCAGAAAGCTCATGAATGGCCTGGCCCTGCTTGAGAAAGTAACCGGCACAATCAAGGATTCACCCGGTCCGCAAAAGAACCTGGATGTCAGAAAGCCCCGGAAATTATGACCGCTTTCTACATCAATCTGCAGTTCCAGATCACCCATATGTGCCTAAGGCACGATAATTTAAATTTCATGTGCCCTGGGCTCAATGACGCCTTATAGCAGGGAGAATGCCATGACCCAGCGGGCCAATCTCGACGGCAAGAGCATTTATGCTTTCAATGCTTCCGACGACATCTGGGCAGACTGGAAGGCCGCTTACCAGGAAAGCCGACTGACGCTCCCGTGCTGTCGCGCGCAAGCGGTGCCACGCGAACATCCTGTTTCTGGTACCAGGTTCTTTTCACATGGCCCCTATGCGGCTCAAACCTGCCTGTGGAAGGCTACAGGCGAACTGCATGAGGATCTCGTCCAGGCCGTTTCCCGCATGCTCAACGACATGGGCTGGGAAATCGAAACCGATGTGTGGGTGGAAGATATTTCCGTCGATATCGTCTGCCGCCATGAGCTTCGGGATCAGCCGGTTGCCATCCAGATCGAAACGGCTCCGGCTTCCCTCCGGCCGGAGGAAACGATCCTTCAGGAAAACAGCAGGCTGGCAGAGACAGATCTGCAGTCTATTCTCTGGCTCATGCCGGCATCGCGTTACGGGGCATTCGATCACCTGATCGATGCCCTGCCCTACCACAAGGACGATCGGGCCAATACCTTTGGCGATCTCGCCTGGATCATTCGGCAATATTTCCTGATCCGGATCGAAAAGCGACAGGATCTGGCAGATGACATGCTGTTCGAGCAAGTCCGGCAGCCGTCAGGCACTTTTTCTGCCGGTACACCGGCGCAATCTGCCGTCACCGGTATTCAGGCCGACAGGGACTGGTATGATGGAAAAGGTTCGGCCGGTTCACCGCATGTGCGGACGGAGCGGCTTAAACGCCTGGCGGGAAAATGGCTTCAGGCTAAAGACGCCAATGCCTGGCTTGATGGCTGGAATGACGAGCTTCAGAACAGCCCGCTTGGCGCGTCCTACTGCTCTGCCAGCGCCTATGTCCGGGCACAGGAGCTGTTACGAGACGCAGCGGATCGCAAAGATCTGCAATTGCCGCTTTAATGTTGGAAAGTATGCGGTCACTTGATATTTTGAGAAGTTCGCACTATCTTTAGCGCTTGAAATCGATAACTCATGTGCGGTGTGACATAATGTCGAACTACGATGTGAAAATAATTCACTTTCCGTATGATCCCGAGGAAGGTCTTCACTGATCTTCAGGGAGCTTGCTGTCCGTCGGATATTTTGGGTACGCTCCCAAACTC
This sequence comes from Thalassospira lucentensis, assembly GCF_032921865.1. Lineage (NCBI taxonomy): Bacteria > Pseudomonadati > Pseudomonadota > Alphaproteobacteria > Rhodospirillales > Thalassospiraceae > Thalassospira > Thalassospira lucentensis. The sequence goes on along the minus strand of NZ_CP136683.1, from coordinate 149,530 downwards.
GAATAGATCTCTCGGCTCATCATTTTCATCATGCGGAAAATAGAACGCGTACGCGAACTTCCGCCATGATATTGGCGGAACGTTGCTTTTGCGTTCAAATAGATCAATCAGTTCATTTTTCGCTTTATCCTGTTCTCTTGTGTTTCCAAACTTAAGGAAAGCAAAATTGGACGTATTGATACGGTTGACCTGGTTAACAGAATATTCTTTGGAGAGCGCCAGCCGATGAAGTTCTCTGGCACGTTCGAGAAGCTTTTCTATTGCTTCATTTGAAGGTGATGGATTCATCAAGAGCTCAAAGGATCTATAAAATATCCATATATTCAGAATATTCTCATCCAAATCGTCGACATGCCTTACATGTTTTCCTTTTTGGGGTCTGGATTTTCTTAAACGCTCGACACATTCCAGACTGTGCTCCGCCATCGAAGTGATGAGCGACAAAGTATTCCGTACCTCCTTTCCATCATTTTTCTCATGTAAATAATCACGAAGCTGGTCGAATATACTTTTTCCACTGACATAGCCATACTGCCCTAGGCATCTGGCTGTCGTATCGTCAGCTGTTTCAGTAATCAAAGCTCCTATTTCATTCCTGATATTTCGCTTCTGACGTTTTTCAAACTTAAGTTCGAAATATTTTATAGCTTGGGGGCCACCGATAATTGCAAAAATCGTTACCAGGATAGCCATGACCGCGAGATTAAGATAAATCGCTTCCATGACGAGAGTTCTGTATCGACCTGTCATATCAAGCTGCGCTTGTGTCACGGATCTCTGGGTTTCTTTGAGATCATTCATCAGCTTTTCGATAACTGATCTCTCAGCCTGAATATTACCAAGCAGGACGCGATTATCTTCTGTTTGCTGACGCAACTGATGACTTAATGATTTAAGGAGCTGCTCTTGATTTGTTGAAGTAGTAACAGCCTCTATAAATTCTGCATTCTGACGTGTACTATGAGTTGTTACAGAAGAAATACCAGTTTTTGTTGGTTCGGAAACTGTATCGACTGCTTCAATGTCATCTGTTGATGTCTGTACAGATTGTGCTAGAGCATAATCAGTCACTCCAAGCATCAACGTGGCAACTATCCACCTCTTCAATATAGTACCCATCACCCCCCCTACTGGTTGCGTACACCATCACATTAAAGCAGTTTCATTGGCGAGTATGGATGATGCCTAGAGCCCATCCATTACTTTGTTACATGACCTTATGCGATCAAGATCCAGCCGTCTTGACCAGTTATGCGCCATCGCCTCTCCTGCCATCTCCTTGCCACGTAATTTCGCCTGATCGATCCGTTGCAAAAATTGGTCAATTCGCGCCTGCTCCCAAGTCTCCACTTCTGTATCCAATTTTGGAAGGTAGGAGGCAATCTTGCCCATTTGCTCAAGCAGGAATTTTTGTGAATACCTGATCTCATGACGATAGGCGGCACCTTGCGCGTGCCCCAGAAATTCGAGACATGAAATTGCCTCAAGCGCCTCCTGCTCATCTATCGGTTTTGCGCAGGCAGAGAGTGTTAACAATGTTATTGTTAAAACAGGGGCTAGCTTTGCATTTACCATGTACCGGTATTTTCCCATCATGGCGTTTCCACATACTCAAGCGCCAGATTGCAAGGTGCCAACACACTTGATGCCAAACCGGGGTTCATCCCCAAGCTCGGATGGAAACTTTCTGCGCGCTTGAAGCTATCCCAGCACATGTCCTCCAAAGAGCCTCCGATGCGTTGCTCCCGGAGGGTTTGCCAAGCCCTTTGAAGAATATCAATAACATCCCTTCGACTATCACAGTTCACATTGATAGTCTGGTGCTCAATATTGTCCACAGTATCCCCCCTGCTGGCTGCGCACACCATCATATTAAAACAGTTTCATTGGTGAGTACAGTATCCCGTACAGGTTGAAAGTCCGGCCATAAATATTTATGAAAATTCCTTCACCATAGGCTTTGAGGCCTGACATCAGCTTACTTGCAGTCGTTTAACCTTCCAGAATGGATTTTACCTTCTTGCTCACCCCTTACATCCCTCATCCGGACTTTCTGATTTCTGTCGCCCCATCAGATCCTGAGGATCCTGCATCCGGGAAATGGATGCTGCATGTAAATCCGCGCGAAGAGCGGTTTAATGCATCTGACGGCAGTCTCTATGAAAGCAAACTCTGCCTTCGCTATGCAGATGTCAGCAGGAACCGGTATGAACGACCGATCAAGTATGAGTATTTTGACGCGCACTATATTGCATATCGAAATACCCTGTCTTTGGTCGCCAATGTCCTGTTTCTTGATCCCGCTGAACTGCGGGGACATGGCGTTGGTACCTGCTTGATGAACCGGATCATTGACTGGGCACAGGAATGGCCTGAGGCAAAAGTTTCAGCGATCGATATCTTCGATCCGGATCCGGACACGGTAGCCCGGCGCAAGCTGTTTTATGGGAAATTCGGGCTGGTCTTTGATGATAAAGACGGAAAACCTGTCATGCGCGAGATTCTGGTCAGGGACCTGATCAAACCGGAAAACATGTCAACCATCACGATCCATGATCTCCCTGTTGGCCTGATGCGGCTTAGTCTGGTCAACAACGAGCAGAAACGCAGGCTGTCTCTGAACACGAATGAAATTGATGACCTGAATTCTAAGTGGAACAAGTTTAAGGCAAAACCAGTCAGGACAGGTCTTTCTCACTGGTTTTCAATTAACCTTTATTCCCTTATATTCTGCGGCGTCTTTTTATTCCTTGGGGCATGTTTATGGATCAGTGTGAAGTGATCCAGCTTACCGCAAACAGGAATCCTCTTGACCAACAAAGACTTTTAAATCGATGGCAGGTCGTATAATTGAAACTGCACAGTATCAGCACTCTGATCGCAGTCCACCTCGACGCATTTATTTATCAGATCGGTTATGCCTTTAGTTTTGAATTGACCGAGGGCATACTCAAACAGCAGTTTCTGCAGTTTGAGGCTCATCCCGGCTTTGCTGTTCAGGCAGACCAGACCGGCATGCAGCTCGACGCCAGCATATTGGCCTTTGCTTCCTGGCTTTGATACCGGCCCCCGGAAATCCACCGAGTTATGGGTAACAAATGTCCAGTCTTCTTCAAGTATGACGGGCTTTAATTCCCAATCCTTTTTGCCCTGAAACCCGCGCCAGTTTACATGTGTGCTCTCTATAAAACCGGCGTTTCTTGCCTGGTTTGCCAAACACGGGCTCAGACATTCATCAATCAGAAATTTCATCCATTCAGGCTCGACAAGGTCGTCTTTTCATGAATGAGGCTATTTTTTTTCTTTAGAAGAACAGGTCGCCCCTTGATTGGATGGCTATCGGCATATAGTGGCGCAAGTCTGATCAATTCCCCGGATAGTGAAGGGTAGGCTTCCTTCACTTCATCGATTGTTGCCCCCTCCCTGAGGGACGCCGCAACATTATGCACAGGGATACGGGTTCCGGCATATACCGGCATGCCACCGAGTATTTCTGCATCGACCACTATTGCATTCTTGATCTTTTGCAATTCTGCAAGCCGTTCGCTGCTGGTCTGCAGAAAAGGCTGAAAATCAATTCTGAGATAGCGTGTTTCCACGATCAGAGGCTGATCTTCCTGTTTGGGAAAATGTGTCCACACTTTTTCGAACCTGCTGTGAATCTTGCTAATTGCATCCCGGCGCGCTTCTGCAGTCAGATCATCAGCGCTCTGAAAGTAAAACGAGATCAAAAAACAGGAATTCGATCGGATAAATCTCCCCCGCTTTCGAACGGTGATTCTTTCCGGCAGAATATGCTCATCAATGACGCGGTTTACGTCCCGTACCGAGACACCGGCCACAATAGCTGCTTCAGCTGGCTTAAGTAACTCCGTCTGGCTCATTTCGAGCAACTCCGTTAATTCGTCCGATACATCGGAATATATAATGCGGAACGGGGATAATGCAAGATTGACCGACGATAAGCAGATCAAACTGCTCTGACCATTTATCGCCCCTGTGCAGATTGCGACATCATTGCCTTAATGATCGCCCCAACTGCACAAATCCATTTGCGCGATGTTGCAGGGCGCAACGACAGTACATTTTTTGTCATAAAATTGTTTCATAAATCTACATTGCCGTGTCTAATGCGATAAGAATCACGTGCCGGAGATGAGTTATGACTGATGCAGAAGTTCTGAGAGCAGCCCTCTCTTTCCTTGGCTGGAAGCCCAGCGACTTGACAGAACTCCTTCAACTTGAAGGAACGCACTCCAGGTCCACGACACATCGCTGGTTATCTGGAACAGCACCAGTCCCTCCCCATCTGAAACTGCTTCTCAAACAGCATATCATGGCTGCCTTGCCTTGCGCTCAGAAACCGGCAAAAACCAAAGTCATCATGGTCTGTGGGACTGATGGTGGCGTAGGAGTCAGTCCGTTTGCAGTAACGCTCGCGCACCTGCTGTCCGAGTTTGGACTGCGCACGAACTGCTATCACGCTGGACGTGATCCGATTGATGTACGCTGGAGCATCGGAGTATCCCTCTTTCGAACAGCTCCAAAAGGGGTAAAGCAAAAGCAGGAGGATTACTTGTCCGAGCTCAATGTACTTCTGGCTGAGGCGGGGCGCGGCACTCTCGGGCTTGACTGTTTGATTGTCGATGTCTCACGAAGACTGGAGAAGATGGAGCACTATAAGAACACCATCTTCGCCGCAGACGCCGCGATCGTACTCACCCGTGGTTGGGATTCTTTTCGGATGCGTGTGTTTGACCAGATCAAGGCAACCGGTACGCCTGTAAAGGCTCTCGTTAAGTTGGACATCGCTTCCCTCTATGAGCTGGATACTTTGCTTGAGTTGCCATGGGGAACCGACCTGCAACAACTGAAAACGACTTTTTTCGCACCGATATTGATCGACAGCAGGTTGCGAAATGATATCGATGACTATGCGCATCTTCAGCAAGAGTTACGGACACCGGCAGTAGCGAGAATCAGCTCTTTGATGCGAGCCTGCACAGAGGTTGCGCACGAAACATTGCGTATGCTGGGGCTAGAATTCATAGATGCTGTAGAAGCCGGGTTGCACGACGATCAGCCACTGACTCTAGAAATGATCATTAAACAGGTCTGCGCTGACCTGTCGGGAGTTACCGCTTCGCGTGCCATAAATGGGCAGTAGCACGATCAACGTGCCAGATTTTAGTACCAGACCAACCTCGGTTCGTGGGTTCATCTATTCACGCAAGGGAAGATGCAAGCCCCTGCACCGCGTTACGGGTACTGGTAGAGATCTTCTTGCCGCTCAGCAAAATGCCAAGAGTAAAGCCTTGCTCTTCCTATCCCGGTGCAGCTAGCCAAGTGTACCACACAAAAATTTTTTTGTGTGGTATTGCCATAGCAGCAAATCAACTCTACCTTACCACACAAACTATTCTTCGTGTGGTAAGGTAGGGTCATGGCGCATTACTCAAGTCTCTCAATGGCAGCCCAGGGCTGGTATTACGACCTTCTTTCCCTTCTGATTGATGAAGAAGTAGCCGATATCAAGGGAACAATTATTGAGAAGAATAAGGGAAACCGGACCTATCTCTACGACAATTACCGTCTTGGCAGCAAAACGGTCCAGAAATTCATCGGCCTGAAAACAGATGCCCTCCTCGAACGCCTTTCAGGCTTGAATGAACTGAAGGAAAAACGCGAGATACGAAGAAAAGCTCGCTCATCCCTGGTCAAGAAACTTCGAACAGAGCGGGTTCTTTCACCTGACGTTTCCACTGGAAAAGTTCTCTCAGCCCTGTCCGCCTCAGGCACTTTTCGCCTGGGAGGTACACTGATCGGGACCAATGCCTTCAGAGCCTATGAGCTGGAGCTTGGCGTCCGCTTCAATTCAGGCGATGCAATCGGTACGATGGATCTCGATATTGCCGGTTTCGAGCGATTTTCGATTGCTGTTGATGATGTCGCCATTCCCGACATTCCCGCAGCACTCACATCTCTTGGGTATAATCCGGCCCCATCTCTTGATGAAGCCCGACCCTGGCGTTGGATAAATCACATAGACAGCGCGGTTCGGGAAGTAGAGTTTCTGACACCGTGTTTCGATGAGGCAGAGCATGTCAAATATCTTGAAGCGCTGCAGGTAAATGCGCAATCACTTCACTATCTCAACTTCCTTTTGAGAGACGCTATAGATGCAGCCTTGCTGTATCGCGACGGCATTCTCGTGAAGGTCCCCCGGCCGGAACGATATGCGATCCACAAACTCATCGTGGCGTCACGACGTGACAAACGGGGCATTCTGAAATCACGAAAAGACCTTCTGCAGGCGGGCATTCTGATGGAAATCCTCCATGAGACGCGACCAGGCGATCTCTCAGATGCATATGAGGAGGCGCTTGAAGAGGGTTCAGCATGGCGAACCCATATAGAATACAGCTTTGAGAAGGCACCATATCTAAGAAGGTTCGTTGCTTGAGAAAGCCGGAAACCTATGGGTGTAATGTCACTTATCCAGACAGAACAACTGATAATGCTGCCAGATTAGCCTATTTAGGCACCCAAAATCTCTCCGAAGCATAAATAACAATGAAGCAGATTCCCTGCCTCAGCAAACTTTGGAGTACCCAATAATGAGACTATCAATCAAAAATACCACCTACGAACAGATTTCCGCCCTCATCGCTGATGCTCAGCAGCGGGTTCAGACAACCGCGGATCTCACAGCCAGGCACGCGTGGAATGCTGGCAGCAATCCCTGGTATAGCAATCTGCTGGCACAGGCACATGCCCGCAACCTGGACCATCTGGCGAAAGTTGACGCCATGATGGAAGCATGGGCATACCTGTTTGCCCAATTCTTTTCCCCGAGAAACATCAGATTTTGGTGCACTCGGTAGGGAATTGAGACCATACATTTCCGATCCTTGTCAAGTGGTTAACACCTGCGACAAGGAACGCGCTAATGCCAGCGGAATGGGGTCAGGCGAAGATCGAAATCCTTGCTTTGCGAGATGAAATTCTCGGCAAGATCGAGCAAGGAATTCTGGTCCGAACAATCTACGAAGAACTCAGTGCTTCGGGACGTGTCACCATGTCCCGCCGGTCATTTTATGACCGGGTTAAACAACTGCGTTCCAATGTTTCAAAATCGTCGGCAAGCACTGCGGCAAAACAATCTGTTCGCCCCAACAATCTGAACAGACAGACGCCAGTTGTAAACGCACATCCAATCCACACCAGCACACTGCCAACGCTCAAAGCCGAAGAGCAAATAGAATTTGATCGCACTTGGGACGGGTTCTCCTATGACGAGGATGACACCCAATGAGCGCTTGGCAATCCGACTACCTCACCCTTCACACCCGCCTGCGGCAAGCCCGCCAAGCCCAACACCTCACCCAAGCTGGTGCAGGTGAATGCATTGGCGTGTGCGAACACACCTATCGCGACTTTGAAGCAGGCCGAACGGATCTACCTGCTGCACATGTTTTCCGCCTCGCCCATGTGCTGGGCATCAAAATTATCATTTCAGATGGAGTTATCGCCGATGGCGTTGATTAATCTTACCCTTCAGGGCAAGGGCGGGGTCGGCAAGTCGTTTGTCGCAAGCCTGCTCGCACAGCATTACCTCAAACGCGACACCCCGCTTCACTGCTATGACACCGATCCGGTCAACCAGACCTTTGCCGGATACAAGGCCTTTCCGGTCGAAACCATTCGCCTTGGCGAACGACCTGATGAGATCAACCCGCGCTATTTCGATGCCCTGATCGAACAGATCATGACCGGCCCGGAAGATGGCGTTGTCGTAATCGATAACGGGGCCAGCACCTTCTTACCGCTGCTTGGCTATATGGTTGACCATACAAATCACGCTCACCAAAATCATGGAAAAAGTCGACTAGCTGTGGACCGCTTCTATACGGACTGACGTTGTTGTCTCCGGTTATAATCCCGGTAAGGCGTTCCAAAGGTTTAGCTGTCAACTTCATCACGTTCCCCCCGTCATCGGTGCCCAAATCTGCTTCAGGGGTAGCTTGGCGCGTGTCTCGTCTGAGAGCTCGCCATAGGTGCGAAACAAAGCTCTAAGAAGGTCGGGCATCTGCCAGAGGCGAAGCTTGAAAAAGTTGTTGTCTAACTCCTTCTGGGCGACGGTGTTAACGCCGCCGAACCGATTGTTGCAACCTATGCCCGACACTACTCTTGCAAAACAAAAGGGTGCCCCAACAGAAGCCTCAACTATGACCAGATTATCACGCTCGTCATTGAAGCCATCAGCAAACTTGATCGCAATATGATCATGGCGCAATTCGACAGTGGAAAAATAGAAAAGAGACGCTCAAAACTGGAACGTGAAATTGAGCAACTGAAGGGAGAACTTGAGGCTGTCCGCACTGGCCTAAACAAGGTCATCGATGCTTTGGGCCCCGACGCCAGGTCTCACGAAATCCGTGCATTTTTTGACGACAAATCGGAACAGATTCACCGTCTGAAACTCGACATTTCCCGATGTGAACGGGAACTGGCCGAGACAACACCTCCCAAAAGCATCGACAGGATTGTCGCTCACCACAAAACGTTGATCGCAAAGCTGGAAACCTGGTCACGCGATCCGGAAGCCGTAGCCCCTATGCGCCAGATTATCGACAGGCTGACCATTCACGCCATCTGGAATGAGGCTGAGGAATGTTGGGAGCGGACCTGCGAGGTGATGTTTGACTTTTCAGCAATCATCGCAGCAGATAAGCGGCGTTAGTCCTTACCGGAAAAACGGCACACTTATTGTGATAAACCGAAAACCTTGCTGTAAAGCTAGGGATAATTTGCCGCGCACAGCAGCATCAAGCACCATATCACGTAATCGCTTGTGACCGTCTTCCTGGGCAAGGCAAATTTTCTCATACCCACATGCTGGGACTGTCAAAGGTCTCGCGTAGCTCCCAAGTCCGTGAATCAGTATTGCCGCCTCTTGGCCTTCTATCTGACACCCGACCAAGCTGCAAACTTCAAGGCCCCGTTGTGCCTTGCTGCGCTTCTCTGTTGCTGGATTTGAATGAGGCTGGACCTTAGCGTGTGAAAACGTTTTCCGCCAAATGGTGACTAAAGAGTCAATCTCGAAATGTTTGCAGGCCCGTCGATTTAAACAGCTCTGGCCACGACACGGCCCAGCAGCAGGAATGATCAAACGTCGGCTTAGTAATCATTCGAGCCGGGGCGTCCTGTGGCAGGAGTGACATATAAGCTCGCGTGACATCCGGCCCAACGGTCGTATCCAGCGCGCCCGAAAAATGAACTTGGGGAATAATGGCGACACGGTCGGAAAAATCGACAGGATCCAGTGAGCCCTCAAGCGGCATCAAATCATCTCGTCGCGTCCAATAGCCAAGATCAAGGTTGCTTGCAACCGTGACGATGCCCGCAACATCGTCACGATGCGCCGCAACCAGAACGGCAAGCGCACCGCCGCCGGAATAACCCACCAGCATAATCTTGGTCGTGCTGGTCCTTTGTTTGAGGGCATCAATCGCAAGATTGGCGTTGTCGACAATTTCAGGCGCATAACGCTTGAATGACCAGTATGGACGGGCACAATTCCGCCCGTGATCAGGCATGACATATTGGCACGCCCTTGCAAGATATGCCACAGGCCCTGTTCCCGGGTCGGCAATTGCCAGTCGCAGGGCAAGCGGATTGATCGGGGTCGGGTCAGGTGAAATCCGGTTTGGCGTCATATATGCATACCCGTCACCTTCAAGATAAACCGTCAATACTGCACCGTTCCGCGATGTTGTTCGGACGGAAAACACATCAAATGCTCCGGCAGAAAGTAGCTCTGTCTTCCATCCGGCCTTTTGGATCAATGTGTCCCGTAGTGCCGTGCGGCTGGCAGGTGTCGCACAACCCAAAAGCATGGTCAGCAGAATGAACACGCCGCCAAGGCGATGGGCCTGTATATTCATCAATTCCTGTCGTTTTCTCATACGCAAAGCGTTGGATATGATCACAAAAATCTGTCAACTTGCAATCAAGTTACATAAGAAAACAGCGGCCCGGAAGCCGCTGTTTGAAGTAAGCATCTTAAGGATCAGAAGCGCCACTTTGCCTTAAGTGCCGCGATCTGGCTTTGATAGCCGGATCGCAGTTCGGCGTCATATTCAAAACGAAGATCAGTAGTGTCAAACGTTGCCAGTGACAGCGCAAATCCAAGGCGCGCCCCGTCGGACGGCAGTCCTTCGGTTTCCAGCGAATATGCCACGCCGCCGATTTGACCGGTCGAGTTCATCGAACTGTCGGTATAATCGTGCACCCACGCGGCCGAGATTTCTGGCGAAAGGACACCGTAATCCGTATCGAACTGCCATGCCGCAGACGTCCCCAGTTCCTGGGTTACACTGTCGTTACTAAGGCTGTTGACCGAATTGTTTGCCGTATCTGCACCGGTTTCCGTGTAAGATTCATTGCGCGCATGAAGCCAGCGTAATCCGGCAAACGGCGTCAATGTTGTATTACCACCCACCGACAGGTCATATCCGACCCGGGCACGCGCCATATATTGCTGACCATCGTAACCGGCACTGGCCGTCTTGCCGAGGAAATCGATGTTACGTGTCTGGTCGAACTGGTTCCAGCCCGCGCCGATTTGCCCGTCAACGGCCAGACGGTCCAGCCTATAGGTGCCATAAAGGGTCAGTTGATAGCTGTCCAGACGCTGGCTTGAACCGCTTGAGTCGTTTTCGCCGTCTGTCCACGAACGCAACCAGCTAAGCGCACCACCAACCAGAAAGTTCGGGCTGATCATTTGGTCGATTCCCGATGTCAGACCGAAACTTTTGCTGCTGAAGCCGTCATTTTCGGAATTGCCATCAAGGCTGGCCGATCCACCAAGTATCTGCCCCCAAACTGCACGGGTTGCTGTGCCGTCACCGGCGGCCTTTCCCGTGCTGCCATAATATCCGTTATCGCCTCCCATAACCAACTGCTGGCGGGCTTGCACGGCATCCAGCACAACCGATGTCGATTGCGATGCCATCTGGATGGTGTTTGCCGCATTTGCCGGTGCCAATTTTTTGATGGCTTTGCCCTGTTGGTCAGACGGAAGGCTATCAATCGCTGCCAGAACCTCGCTCTGGAAGGCTTGCGCCTGCGGGGTACTCAAGCCATTAATCTGATCCAGCACACCACCAAACGAAGCAGCTGAACCACCTGCAGCCTTGCCTTTCGGGGTATACTTGCCCGTTCCGCCGGAAGCTCCGCCAGTTACGGTTACTACCAGATCATTGCCAACTGTCCCAACGGTTGCCGTTGCGCCGCTGGTGCCAACAACCGAAGCCGAAGTGATCGTGTAATTTCCAGTACCGGCCCCAACAATGGTATAGGTGCCGGACGCCAGATTGCTCCCCTGAAGAACCAGGGTCGTATTGCTGATGTTGGCTGTGCCGCTCACGTTAAGCTTGCCGTACTGGCTGCCACTCGTGACTTGGGACACCAGGCCGCCACCGGTCTGGGTGTAGTCGCCTGTTATTGAAACCGCATTCGATAATTTAACGGTGGCCGTGTTGACCTTGACAGCATTGCCGCCGACATTAATGTTGTCGTTAAGCCAGATATGGCCTGCATCAAATGTCAGATCGGCACCGGTATGTGTAACAGTGCCAACAGAACCGATATTACTCTTGTCAGTTCCATCCCCGCCGGTTAACAGTCCGTAATCGGCTTCGGTCGTGCCGCCTGTAATGGTTAATCCGGTTGCGGCTGAATATTCAATATTCCCGGCAATTATTCCGGTATTGGTAATCGATCCGATCGTCACGGTGTTGTTTTGCGTATAGATAGAATAGGTACCGCCCTTCAATGTACCATTGTTGACAACGCTCGTGATGCTACTGCCTGCATCAAGAAAAATAGCATTGTTGCGGCCTTCTATGGTCCCGTTATTGATGATTGAACCAATTGAATGTCCAACGGTCCGGAGAGCATTGTTCTGAGTGCCGTTCACAGATCCATCAACCGTCAAGTTCCCGACATTCCCGGAAAGACTGATGGCTGAAGCAGCAGATCCTCCCCCTGAAATTGACGAGCTTATGCTCCCGCTGGATGAAATATCCAGATCCCCCGAATTCCAGTCGGCACAGTTTTCGGATATGGAGATGGTCTTCCCGCTCTGATCCGCGCACGAGCTCGCAGCCAGTGCTGTTTCGGGTGACAACGACATGAGGCCAAGCACGGTGATTGACGTGCCAAGCAGCAACCGGTGGTGCAAACCGGTGGTAGGCCATGTATTCTTCATCGGTAGTATCCCCAAGACACGTTCATTACGACCGTCTGAACAACCGATCGGGGTTTTCCTGTCTGTCCATGTTTTTTTTTACCGGTCTGCGGCTTTTCGTCGGTGTCAACGAAAAGCCGCAGAGCTTCAATGAGAAGAAGCGGATTGTTCTTCGTCGTGAAGATTCTGGCTGGAGAGAGTGCCAAAACGAAATTCTTGGCTTTGTTGGAATTCCCCGACATTCAAACTTGCCGTGTTTTTTTCAAAACTGCGTCATTTCTGCTGAGGCTGAATTATCACAGCAGCAAAAACTTTATTCTGGCTACCAAGAAAAACAGGAAATTTAAACGATATAAAAAGTAATAAAATGCAACATTTTGTAACAAATCATCTTTTCGTCGACTCAATTGAGTTTTGATTGAATGTTAACTTGAATTTTCACTATCATAAATTAGGAAAATATATAACTTCAGATTGAATTTTTATTATTACATATAAGATGATTGAATTTACTATATTGAGAAGACATTATACTGTCATTTTATTTAGTAGAGTTTCTTAAACTCGGAGATTATGCTTTAGCCGTGGCAAGCATCACATTTTGGGAAATGGATATTGGAATGGCGCTTGATGCCCGCACATTGATGCTGATGGTTATTACCTTCTTGGTATTTTCTGCTCTTCTTTTATCCGTGCTGTGGTGGATGCATCATCAGATCAAAGGACTTTCCTATTGGGCTATTGGCATGAGCATTCTGGCCGCAGGATGTGCCTTGGTGTTCTTGCGGAACGGCATTCCCTTGTTTGTTTCAGTTGTTATTGGCAACACCCTTATTGCCGCAGGCGTTGCGACCATTGCGGCGGGAAGCAGTCTGTTTGCCAGCAAGAAACCACCGGTCAGGCTGCTTGTTTTTCTGACCTTTACATTATTTCTACTGCTTTTTCTGACCCATAGCCGAGATGACCTGTTACGGGGCAGGATTATTATTTCGGCATTGTCTATCGGCGGATTCTCCTTCTTGGCAGGACTGCCTTTAATGCAAACGCGCCAAGGCGGGAAGCTGCGGGCATCCCTAGCCGTAAATCTTGTTATGGGGGCATTTTTCTTGAATGCATTGGTCAACTTTACCCGGGCAGGTGCGGTGGCTTTTTCCGATACCCTGTCCGGCCCGACATTGTGGTCGGGCGATATCACGGCGATGTATTATCTGTGGTCCTCGCTTTTTGCCGGTTGCATCGCAAGCGGGGTCCCCATCTTGGTCGCCGAAAGATTAAGCAACCTGTTACGGTTGCAGGTTCGCGAGATTGAATCTGCACGCAACGCTGCAGAAACGGCCTTATGTGAGCAACGCAATTTTCTGGCTATGATTTCGCACGAATTCCGAACACCTTTGAGTGTTATTGCCGCATCTAGTGAGGTTATTGCAGATAATATCGACAAGCGTGATGAAGAATCCGCCGACGAGATTTCCCGCATCCGGCGTTCTACGCGTCGTTTGGCAAACCTTGTCGAAGGGTGTCTTTCTGACGAATGGTTGGCGTCAACCTCGCAGATCACGCGGAAAACACAGATCGATCCACATGAAGTTCTTGAAAGCTTGGCTGGTGAATATGATGTCAGACTCGACTGGATGCCCGATCAACCGGTTAGGATCAATGCCGATGCATTTCTGTTCCCGATTTCATTATCTTCGGTGATCGACAATGCCTGTAAATATGCCAAATCGTGCGATGGTGTCCGTATTATGGGCGAGCTGAACACCCTTCATTCGGAAATGTTGGTGATTTACGTGCTTGATGACGGACCAGGCATTGCAGACGAAGATGCCGATCGCATTTTTGACAAATATTACCGTGGCCCAAACGCCCTTCAAAAACCCGGTACGGGCTTGGGACTTTTCCTGAGCAGCAGAATCATCACGTTGCATGACGGCACGATTGATATTGCAAATCGCAATCAGATGAAAAATTCACCGCAATTTGCCGACACAGGCGCGATTGTGCGCATCGCGTTGCCGATTTTCCATCGATAAGTGACAATAATATCCCGAGATATGAAACATGAATGACTTCAGCCCGACGATCAAAGTCATCATTGTCGATGATGAAGAAGATTTTCGTATTCCTGTCGGTCGTTTTTTGTCGAAACGCGGTATGGAGGTCGAGGGCGTCGGAGCGATTGAAGAACTTTCCGACCTTATCGGCTTTTTCACACCAGATATTATCGTTCTCGATATCAACCTGCCCGGAGAAAGCGGTCTGGCAGCCGTTGAACGTTTGCGCCGCGAAACGAATGCCGGTTTGATTATGGCGACTGCGCAGCGCGGGGTAAATGACCGCATCCTCGGCCTGACACTCGGCGCTGACAGCTATCTGGAAAAACCGCTCGACGTTCGGGAACTTGAACTTGTGATCCGGAACCTTTCTCAACGTGTCAGCACATCTCCACACCCAGATAGTGATCTTTGGGTTTTTGATGCCTCCGGATGGACCCTGAAGGCCCCCGATGGCGTGTCTGTCCGCTTGTCGGCAGCTGAATATGCGATTGTTGCCGCGTTAGCAAAAGCCCCGGGGAAACCTGTGACACGTGATACTTTGTTTCTCCAACTCGGCAAGCAACCTGCCGACGGAGAAGACCGAAGCCTCGATGTCATCATATCTCGGTTGCGACAGAAGTTTGTTGATACACGACACAGCTTGCCGCTGAAATCGGCCCGTGGCATTGGCTATGTGTTCTCTATGGTGATAATGCGGGGCGATCCGGGCAACTTCCGTTACTAGAGTCTGCTTGTAAGAGATTGGTTCAATTTTAAAGTTGTTGTGCTTCACGATCGAGACTGGGTAAGAAGGCCTGTCTAAATACCGAATGCATTGGAGCAGGATTTACGCGACCGCTTGATTGATGGCGTTTTGCAAGGCAACACGAGCCCCCCGAGGTGCCTCGGCGCACTTTGGCTTCAGCGCCTCAGCGGCGGTGAAGAGGCTGTAGGCCCTCAGTCTGTAAGGACGCCGCCGTCCAGTCAGCCCCGGTGGACACCGGCCGTCCGCATTGCCGACCGTTGGCGACGGGCTGTTAGAGCGGAACATGGATCAGCTTAAAAAATTACGTTTTCGCCAGCAAGCAGGATCGTCCTGATATTGCATTCAGACGTCGACAGTGGCGCACATATCAGAAACGTATAACTCCAAAAAAGCTGGTCTTCATTGATGAGATGTGGGCCAAAAGGGCAGCCTTTGCGGGCTCAGGCGCCTGGGATGACGATGGCCTTTATCCCGCCCTCAGACATGATGGCCTGACCCTTCACGCCATATGGACTAAAGCTGAGGACTGCAGGGAGCAAAGCTGCAAGGTGACGTATGCCTTTCCATCGAGCATAGCGGCCCGTAAACGACACTGGATCATAATCAGAGGACATCATCAGCTCACGTATGACACATCTCCGATCAGCAATCCCCGGCGTTCAGCAACCGCCTCAATCACCGGCATCAAATGATTACGCGCGATGTCCTGAACACACCGGCTCCCGGCTTTTAAGTCGATTGTGCTGTCACGAAGAACCGCACGGATCTGCGACAGCCAAAGACGTGGATTGCGACAACCGGGAATATCAGCCTGTACAACAACTTGGCATATCTCGTGCCATTCAGGTGGATCGGTTGGATCGCAGACAGCCTTCAAAACGTTCTCATCTATCACTATCGACGCCTCGGGAACCAACCCATCAAGAATATCCAGCACACCAAGCCGTGAAGGCCTTTTTCCCTGTCGTTTAACCTCTTCCAAAGCCTGCTGAACGGCATCAAACCCGATACGGTCAATCGCCTCATGCACACGCAAACAGGCATTGGCCAGCGTCCAGGGCTCGGCACAAAGGCGCTGCCACTCTCTTGCCAGGGGCAGACATTGATCATCGACGGACGGCAGGATGACAGCCCCCGTGCCGCTTGTGGCATGGGCCTGTTCCTTCTCATCCGTGTTATCATGTTTATCCGTGTTCATATTGGAACCGGTACCACATGCCTGTTTAACACCGGAATCTGATGCCGGTTTAATGGAACCAGCTGCCGGTTTGGTTCCCAGCCCGACCAGCTGATAGGCGTTGCGGTTGCGCAGCCGTCCGGCACTCCGTACCAGACGCCGGATCAGACCAAGCAGTTCAAGACGTTTAAGTGCCTGTCGCACCTTGCGCTCTGATAACCCAGCTTCGCAGGCGATGGTTTCAATTTTGGGAAAGCAGGCCAGGGTTCTGTCATTGACGTGCGATGCTAGAACGACGGCAACGCAGATCTCTGAAGTACTAAGATCCTCGTGAGCGAATATTACGCTCTGCACCCATTGCCAGCGGGCAACTGCAGATGTTCCGGCAGGTGCGGACAGTGCTGCAACCTTGCGGGTTTCGGCGTATGTATAAAGGGATGTCATGTTTGGTATCGGCTGAGCTTTACTCTCGCATTTGCACTTGACAAAGCGATCCCGTTACCTAAACTGAAACTCAGATTTCGGACTGAGGCAGCTTAAGCCTTTTCAAAGACCCGTTGGTTGCCGCCGACGGGTTTTTTGTTACCTAAGTTCTTGAAAAGTCAGGAAAAACTAAAACTCGGAAATGCCGTCTCCTCTTTTTGAGGAGTGTCCCCGAACTTTTTCTCTTGTTTCGCGAATCCGTCGAGTCTATATCTCAAAACTCGACGGATCGGAAAGAGTGGTTGCGGGGGCTCGCTACCATGGCTTTTGGGCAGCTGCCTGATCAGTACCAGGCGGGCTCTGATCTTGTCAGAGCCCGCTTCTTCTTGCCAAACAGTCAAAACGCCAATTTGTTATGGCGCAGAGCTAAGGCCGGATAATAAACTGTCAGCTGTAAATGAACACAAAATATGAGACTGTAAAATTAAATATGAGAACTTGTGTCGGAAAATATGAGAATGCCAAAATGGTACGGGTGAAACTCAAATTTTCGTTGTGAAGACAGTATTCAGTTTCACATACGAATTTAATTGAACAGCACCATATAATTTTTATATTAGTCATAGTGTGAGTTGCGGGATCAGTTCCCTCGTGCTAGCGAGAAAACCCTGCAGCAAGAGAATTGGAGCGGGTGACTTAGGTTGCGCCGCTTTTTTTATTTAACTTGATTTATCCGATGCGGACGCCCTAGTGATCGTATCAAACGGAGTTTTCGGGATCGCTTTGATCCGTTGAGAACTCCGTCGTATCGGCTAGCTATTCAGATACCCCTGTCTGTTTTGCTGCTGTTGTATTTCGAGATCGATTTTATCAGTTCAAATATCCGTTCACGCAACACATCATCCTCAACACCGTAATAACTGCGTACAAGTTCTAAAGTTTCTCGCCGCTGCATAGGGTCCTCACGAGAAACGAAGAGTTGAGTAACAATCTTGTTGCGTTGAGCAATAGACTTGTCAGTAAGATCGCGTGGTATGTCATCGTAGAAATAACTGACCGGAACTTTGAGTGCTTGGGCAATATCATATAGCCTTGATGCACTTACTCGATTGGTTCCCCGCTCATACTTTTGAACCTGCTGGAAAGTAATACCCAAAAGTTTAGCAATTTCTGTCTGCCCGAAACCGTTAAGCATGCGGAGCTCGCGCAATCTTCTACCGACATGAAGATCAATTGGGTGAGGTCCTACTGTTTTTGTTTTTCGCCGTCCGTTACGCATTGGTTTGCGACGGCGATTATCGTCTGGCTGTTTAGAAGGCATGCTTGTCTGATTCCGCGGACGCATTGAGAGAATAATATTCTAAATAATGCAAATTCGGGAGCTGTTGCTATTCATGTTTGAGCATTTTGATAGTGAAGAAATGTAAGTGATCAGCTCTCTTCTGCACTATTAAAGCGCAATCAGCTTATCTACATTGTGCTGCCTTTCAAATTTTCTGAGAATGGAGCTCTCAATCATCCTTCCTCAAACGGGGTGTGGGAGAAACTATCGGACGTTTTGCGTGGAGGATTGCAAAGCTTTTCGTCTCGGTTATCTGCTGACAATTAGATAGGCTACTGCAGAAAATCCGTTGGCGCGCTGACCTTTCTAAAACGCAAGAAGCCGCCTACCAGGTGGTTAGTCTGGATCAAAGGCGGCTTCTCTAATTGAGAGGTGATTGCTTTAGATAGAACCAACTCGGTATCAGCTGAACCAATGTGTGATTTATTGACGGTATTGTCAATAAATCCCCGATCACAAAACACCCCAGGTATGAGGTCTGTACAATCAATAAATCGCCCATTAAGCGTGCTCAAAACAACACCTTTGAAATCAGACTGACATGCAGTCACTCTCATCATGAAACAAAAAAGAAAATCAGGTTGAACATCGGGTATCATTCATAACCGGTATAATGCTCCGTCTCTAGATTGAAACAATTGTTGGCTATGCAATCATTGTCGTGAGCTTCGTGGGTATCAGTATCGGCATCCGGCTCGGAAGTCATATTTCGGTCGATCTCCTTGATGCTTTTGTCCCGGAAAAATACGTTCCGGCGTTACATGCGATTGCCATGGCCCTCGGGATTATATTTGCCATTGCGCTAATCTATTATGGAGGAAAACTCTTCCTGCCCCCTTGGGCGCGGTCAGTTATCCCCGCCTCTTACAGCATGATCCGGAGACTGATTTTATCATTACTGACAGCACTGCGCACTGAACTGATTGAAGGTAAGTCGAGGGCGCTCACCCCGCCATTTCCATGACAAAGACAAATGAATCACAAGCAACGGATATCACTCAAATAACTTTTATCTCGGCCCTGACACTTCGAAAGGATGTTTGACAGTTAGACTGCTCGAACAGAACTCAGGAATGCTTGCACTTTCTCACGCAATTTGTCTGTTTCATGTAATAAACTGCCCGAAGCATCTAATACTTGTTCAGCTGCTCCACCTGTCGAAACCGCAGCTTCATTCACACTAATAATACTACTAGTGACTTCGGTGGTACCCCCAGCGGCTTCTTGGACGTTGCGAGTGATCTCGAGTGTAGCAGCTCCCTGTTGCTCAACAGCGCTTGCAATTGCTGCCGAAACTTCACTAATCTCCGAGATAGTGGAAGAGATTGCAGCGATTGCCTCAACCGCACCATCAGTCTCACTTTGGATATTTGAAACCTGCGCAGTAATCTCATCAGTTGCTTTTGATGTCGCTGTCGCCAAATTCTTGACTTCTGCAGCCACCACAGCGAAACCCTTACCCGCGTCACCAGCACGAGCAGCCTCAATCGTCGCATTTAGAGCAAGAAGGTTAGTTTTCTCGGCAATATCGCTAATCAGTCCAACAACGTCACCAATCTTTTGCGCTGCATCCGCCAACCCACGTACCCGGACATTCGTTTCTTCCGCATTTACAACGGCTCGAGCTGCAACCGTGGATGACTGCCCCACCTGTTGATTTATTTCGCTAATCGAAGCGCTTAACTCTTCAGTTGCACTCGCTACTGTTTGAACGTTAGTCGAGGCCTGTTCGGCCGCTGTCGCAACTATCCCAGCTTGCCGACTTGTCTCTTCTGCAGTATTGGTCATTCCAGTCGCAGTCGATTGCATTTCCTTGGCCGCAGTTACGAGGGCTTTGAGCACAAAAGCCATTTCACTGTCAAACTCGGCGGTAAGTTCGCTTATCTTCTCGGCTCGTTTTTCTCTTAATTTTAGCGCTTCAGCTTCTTTCGTGGCAAGCTGATCAGCACGAATCATGTTTTCTTTGAACACCAATACTGCTTGAGACATTTCTCCAATTTCATCTCCACGATGCTCACCTGGAACATTTGCTTCTTTGTCCCCCGCAGCTAACTTTTTCATCACTTCAGTAATTTGCACGATAGGTTGAGAGATGCCCCTCCCAATTAACCACGCGAAAATTACACCAATGATGATTGCAGCACCCGCTAGTATCTCGCTGATCAAAACAGATCTTTTAGATGCAGCAGCAGCGCGCGGGCCGATCTCATCTTGCTCTGCTTTTACGTCAAGCTTGAGGTCTTCTAACTCACTGGCAACAATCGGCCCGATACGCTCTAACTCATTGGAAACCAAATCGCCACGTACTGGATCAAAAACCGAGAGCGAAACGATTTCTTCAAAAGATTCAGAATATGCTGTCAAGTTATCTGAAACTACTCTCGAGGCCTCTTTTCGGTTTCCTTCGGACAGTAAAGACCCTAGTTCTTGATTCAACAGCTTAGTCGTGTCGAGCATATCAAGTACTATTTGGGCATCTTCAGGGCTATTGCTTAATAGATAATCTTTAACTGCCACCCGTGCCTCCAACAGCTTCTCCTGCACACGGACCGCTTGATTTGATTGGAGAACAACTTCTCTGTAACGCGTAAAGTCTGTCCCCACACTACTCATGGAAACGACGCCTAACACGGCAACGGTTGCCAGAAGCAACAGGATGAGCGCAAAGCCTCCGAAAACTTTTGTCGAGATTTTTAAGTTACGCATTAGATTAGTCATCGCTTTCCTCCGAACGGCCAGCATTCGCTGGCTGCTGCTTCCAATTGTTATTCTAAGCCAGATGTGTCATTGGCCCTTTTATAATTAGAGATCGAAGATATTATGCCATTTTATTTCAGTAAATGAAGTCGCGTCAGCCAGGATAAACATCTCCTGAGGCTGGAAATAGACATGCGCACGCGAGTAATCCGCTACGCACAAAACTAACCGCGACGCTTACCCTAATCGACGGTCGGGATGCAGCACTGGGATAACTATAGACGAAACGGGATCGGTAAAATGCAGTGACCATGAGCTCCGCAGCATAAAGCTGCCGGTAAAAAGTCCAATCTCGGGAAAATGCAATATCAAACAGCCCTATGACATCGCGAAAAAAAGGGAGGCATGAAGCATATGCGCACACCTCCCTTGCACAACTGGAACGCATCAAGCTCCAGGAACTTTTTGATCCTTCGCCTCTTTCGCTGAGGAGGGTGACGTTGAGAAGTAGTTTCGTGCAAGTAGTGCACTGCCCACAACAATCGCACCCAAAGATACGAGCATGTACGGCGCGACACTGCCAACAGCGACGCAAATGAACAGGCTTCTCATTAGCCGCGACAGAGTGCCATTCATATAGCCCTCTATTGCAGCCGCCAGTGAAATCGTTCCGATAACACCGCCGATCACGGCAAGCCCAATCTCAATGGATGAACCGGAACCGATGATAGCAGGATTCCAAATAAAGACGAATGGCAGCAGAAAGCCGACTGCGGCAAGTTTGACTGCATCAAACGCAATCTTGAATGGATCCTCTTCTGCAATGGCCGCTGCCGCCAGCGCCGCAACCGCAATCGGTGGCGTCAAGGCCGACAGGATCGCGTAGTAAAGCAAGAACATATGAGACTCAAGAAGCGGATATCCCAACTTTGAAAGTGCTGGCCCAACGAGAACTGCTGCAAGAATGTAAGCACTTGGTGTTGGCATCCCTAAACCGAGAATGATGGTCACCACAGCGGAAATCATCAAGGTGATAACCGGATCCGCACCACTGATTGTCATGATCACGTTTGCCGCTTTCATGCCAAGGCCCGTCATAGACAGACCTCCGATTACAAGTCCCGCAGCCGCGCACGCGCCAGCAACGGGGAGGATGCGCAGTGTGGTTTCACCAAGGCCTTCAACTACACGCCAAACGCTCATGCGGGTTCGCGCAGAGCAAGCCGCTGCAATGACGACAGAAGCAGCTCCCAAGCCTGCCGTCATGGTTGGCGAATAACCAAGCGACAGTGCGAGTATGATCACCGCGATCGGGACAATAAACATCCAGCCATTAATGAGGGTTGCCTTAAGCGTAGGGACATCATCTGGATAGGAGCGCAGATCGCGTTTGACCGCGCGCAAGTGAACCTGCGAGAAAACGCCAAGATAGTAAAGGATCGCTGGAATAATCGCGGCGTAGACGACTTCGCGATACGCAAACCCTGTGTACTCAGCAAGAATGAACGCGGCTGAGCCCATGATAGGCGGCATGGCGCTGCCACCTGTGGATGCAGCAACTTCAACTGCGCCGGCGAAACGCGATGAATAGCCAAGGCGCTTCATGATTGGGATCGTTATCGAGCCCGTCGCGACGACATCAGATACGGGACTGCCTGAAATCGTTCCATACATGCCTGATGAGATAACAGCGACCTTTGCTGGACCACCGGGGCTCTTTCCAGTCAGCGAGGCAGCAAGGTTAAAGAAGAAGTCCCCTCCGCCAGCAAATGACAGCAACGTCCCGAACAGAACAAATAGGAAAACATAGCTAGCGACAACCTGGATCGGGACACCAAAGACACCGTCCGTTGTAAAGATTAGCGCATCCAGCAGGTAGGTGTATTCGATCACTCCGTGCCCAAAGGGCGGGGGTAGCAAGTGACCGAACAGGTTGTAGGCCATAAAACCGAGAACAACGATCGTAAGACCTGCACCCGTCGTGCGACGCGTCGCTTCAAGTGACAAGAATAGAAGTGACGACCCGAAGAAAAGTTGAGCAGGTGTAAGCTCTTCAAGCAAAGTAATCCGGCTTGAAATCACACTTGCATTCACAAGGAAAAACACTCCGGTAGCGAGGCTCAGTACACTTAACACCCAATCAATAATGGTCGGTTTGTCCCGTGCATTAGTTGTTGCACCGACCACCAAGAAGAGCATCGAGAACAAGGCGCTAAGAAACAGAATGCCAATTATAAGCGGGTCCGAGATAACGAAGAGGTTGCCGTAAATAACCCCGATCGCAAATAGCGCCGCCAAGCTGATCAGAACTTTGTGGGGTAGGGCCGCAAACGTACGTTTGCGGCCTGTGTTTACAAGTGACTTCATCATTTGAGAAGTCCTGCCTCGCGATATGCCCGTTCTGCACCGGGATGGAACGGCAGAACATCCTGATCAGCCATAAGCTCCGGGGTCAGCGCCTTCATAGAACCGTGAACCGCCTTGATCTCGTCAACATTTGCAATCAAAGCCTTGGTAAGGTCATATGCAGTTTCTTCCTCCATCTGATCCGTCGCCACCAGAAGAGCACCAAGGGCCGACGTTTCGACATCATTTGGCTGATTGGAATAACTTCCTCCGGGGATTGTATAAGTTTGAGTTCCGAAACGGGCATTCGTGGCATCAATTACATTCTGGGGAATGTCGAGGACAATGACTTCATTGTTTTCGTCAATTGCGCGGAATGAGGAATGAAGAACAAAGACACCATTGGTAACAATGTCGATACGACCATCCTTCAGCAGTTCTGCCTGGTCGTTTGCCCCGGCCTGAACAATGCGTCCACCATTTGCCTCAACAGCTTCCGTGGTTAACCCAGCTTGTTCGAGCATGAACAACGCTACGTTGGACGTAATGTTACCCGAACGGTTTACACCAATACGCACCGGTGCTTTTGCTGTTGCAAGATCGTCGAGGCTATCGATGTTGTATTCGTCGGCAATCGACTTCGCCAAGAAGAAATGCATCGGCGCCCAATTATACATGTAACCAATTGCACGCATGTTGTTTACAGGAGCCTTGAAGGGTTCTTCACCTGCCAGAGCAATCTTCACTTCAGCGTTGTGAACTAATCCCGTATCCGTCCGGTTTGCTCCCAGCAAACCAATATTTGCAAATCCACCACCAGTTGCCTGATATGTTACAACGGAATTTGGGTCTGATTGTTTTACGGCACGGTCGATACCTGCGCCGAGAAGGGACCACAAGCCACCCGGATTGCCACCTGAGAGCGTCAGGTTTACCGGTTCAGCCTGTGCAGTGTTAACGCCGAAGGCCAGTCCAATAGCCGCGGCAAGAGTCAAAAGCCTCATTCTTTCCTCCCTAATGGGTAAGATCTCAATTTATAATTTCTGTTATTTTTATTGGATGCCGACCGTCAAAGGTCCCACTGGAACGGCATCAGGCCTCGAAAGTGATATTGACGTTCTTTTGCTCGGTGTAAGACAGCATCTCGCCCAAGCATTCTTCGCGTCCGATGCCGGATTGCTTCATCCCGCCATACGGTGTGCCAAGGAAATGGTCGCTGGAATTGTTGACCCAGACATACCCGGCGCAAATGTCATCAACTGCACGCATAGCTTGTGAGATATCGCGCGTCCAAACCGAGGCAGTGAGCCCGTAATCAACCCCATTTACCGCTTCGATCAGGGAGTCATAGTCACTCCATTTGAGGACGCTCAGCACCGGTCCGAACACTTCTTCTTGCGCAATGCGCATATCGGGGGTGACGTCAGCAAATACAGTCGGTCGAACAAAGAAGCCATGAGACAGCTCTTCGGGTACATCGCCGCCCGCCACCATCCTGGCACCTTCATTCTGCGCTATTTCTATGTAACCGCGGACCTTGTCATACTGACCGCGCGTCGAGAGACAGCCCATTTCGGTACTAGGTGAGAGTGGATCGCCCGGCTTTACTGCATCAAATGCGGCGGCCAACTGATCAACGACGGGATCATATAGGCTTTCATGGACGAATACCCGACTGGTCGAGCCACAAGACTGTCCTGCTGTCCATGGCAGGTTCATGCCCTTGACCGCGCTTTGAACAGCCTTTTCAACATCCGCATCCGGGAACATGACGAGTGCGTTCTTTCCGCCCAGTTCCAATGACACATGTTTAAGTGTATCGGCAGCCTGACGCATGACGGCACGCCCGGTTGCGGCACTGCCGACAACGCTGACGCTGGCGATACCGGGATGGGTTGAAAGTCCTGCCCCCAGATCAGGGCCGCCATTCAGCACATTCAAAACGCCTGGTGGGAAAAGTCCGCCAATAAGTTCGGCAACCTTTAGGCTTGAAAGCGGTGTTTCTTCCGATGGTTTGATGATCACACTGTTGCCAGCCATGATTGGCGGCGCAAGCTTTGCGCAGGCGAACATCAGCGGGTGATTAAATGGGACGATGCGTGCCACGACACCAACAGGCTCTCGCACAACATAGTTCACTTTCCCCGCCCCAACCGGGACGGTCTCACCTTTAATCTCCGTGGCCAAGCCCGCAAAGAATTCCATCAAGGTAACTGCGATATCCACGTCAAACAGCATCCCCCGCAACGAGTTACCGCTGTCGAGAGCGTCAAGTCGCGCGAGTTCTTCCTTGTGCTCCTTGATCTTGCTTGCAGCTTCGCGCATAACACGCGACCGTTCCAAAGGGATCGTCTTCGCCCAAATTTTCTGACCTGCAGTTGCAGCTTTTACAGCGGCTTCAAGTTCTTCCTCGCCGGCACTGTCAACTTTGGCAACTTCTTGTCCGGTCGATGGGGAATAAACCGGTATCTGCTGGCTAGAACTTCTATGCCAAGCTCCACCATAATAAACCCCTTGGGGGAGTTTGTTGGGCAATGTGCCCAGGGCTGCAGAAGCGGCGACTACCTGCTTCATGTGATTTTTCCTCCCGGGAATTTCCGTGTTTATTATTTTTTGTAATCACGGAAAGGTCTCTCTGGTCTTTTTTATAAGATATCTAAATTAAATGGCAGCAAAGGAGATCAGTCAACCATAAAATTAGATATCTTAGTTTTGTTCGAAAAAAATAGCAGGCTCACAAACGAACCTGCTATCAAAACCTTATTCGGCAGCGACACTTTTCTCTTCCACAAGAGTTCGCCAATCCACTGTCTGCGGATAGACCCCCTCGCGCGAAGCGATGTCTGCATGCGGAATTCTTGGCTCGACGGTACCGATCGCATCGCCACCGGCAGCAACTTTTCTGGCTGCATCAACCATCAAGCGGCGAAACTCGACAATCGCGAGATCGGAAGCCCCAAGAATATCTACCGATCGATCAACAATGGCACCCATAGATACCCACATCACAATATCCTGATTGGGAATACCCTTAACACCCGTGAAACTCCCGAGCTTCATAGCCTGGCGATCCTGCAGGAAATTATTGTGCAATTGACGCTGGGAGACCCAACGATCATCAAGGTGAATGCCTTTTTGTGCGTGATTGAATTTTCGCCACTCTTCGGTTGTCGGACAGGCCTTTCCACCCCAGGCAATGAAATGGAAATGAGTGGTTTCATCGTCAATAGGAACGATAACACTCGCAACATTATAATTGTTATTCGGCGGGATCAGAGATGTATAGGGTGCAATATACTCGGTAATACGAAGATAGTTATGGGTACTAGGATTTTTGATCGGCTTACGGATCGCAGCATAGTGGAAGCCGTAGCTGGTCGTTTGGGTCTGCATGCGCGGAGATTTATCCGTCGAAGGGCGGTACCATGCCTGATCATCCGCGGAAGCGCCTTCAACGCGGGCCGGCTTCATATCCGATGAATGCAAACTGGACGAATGTGCGGAATCGATCTGCCCTTCGGTAATCTGCGCCCAGTTGGCCGGAATCCTGATTTTCAGGATTGAAACCTGGGTATCTTCGGTCGGGGCAAATGCAGGTGGCGAAAACGGATACATGTCTTCTTCTTCGCCAAGCCATGCCCAAACAAAGCCCCCCCATTCGACGGTCTTGTAAGACTTGTGCTTTACCTTCTCATGTAGCGGACTGCCTTCGGGTTCGGACGACATGGCAACACAGTTGCCTTCAACATCGAACTTCCAGCCGTGATAGAGGCACCGCAGTCCGCAATCTTCGTTACGACCAAAAACCAGAGATGCACGTCTGTGCGGGCAGAGCTCATCAAGAAGACCAAGCTTTCCGTTTGAATCCCGAAAGGCGACATAGCGATTGCCAATCGCCTCCACCAGCAGCGGTTTGCCATCCGCTTCGGCAACTTCTTCAATGAGGCAAACCGGCGTCCAGTGCTGGCGCATCAGCTTCCCCATTGGCGCATCACCCGAGACGCGGGTTAACAGGTCATTCTCTTCATGGCTGAGCATAACGTGAACTCTCCTCCTTTGTGTTTTCTTAGATATCAAAGAATCAATATCACATCATTACAGGCATCTAGTGACTTGACAAGAATTATTAGATATCTAATTTATTCATCAAAGTTACTTCGGGAGGAAAAAATGTCAACAGAATTAGAAAGCATAAAAATGCGCGTAGAGGCACGGCGTCAGCTAACGCCTTATATTTGCGAGTTTACGCTTTCCCCCGTGGATGAGATCGAACTCCCTGCCTTTGCGCCGGGATCGCATATCACCGTCGAAACGCCATCCGGCGCGATGCGCCGCTATTCGCTTGTTAATGATGGGGAATTTCCGGAAACCTACGTGATTGCCGTGAAACGCGAGCCTGAATCGCGTGGCGGATCATCCTCAATGCACGAGTCAGCTACTGAAGGTAGCGAGATTACAATTCAGGCACCCGAGAACTCGTTCGCACTCAAAAATGCACCGAAATATTTGCTGATTGCAGGCGGAATCGGGGTCACTCCAATTTACGCAATGGCCAATCACCTGTCTGCGCAGGGCAAGCCGTTCGAGATGATCTACTGCACCCGATCTGCCGAGGAAACTGCATATCTGGATGATATCAAAAACGCATTCGGATCACGCGTTAAGTTTCATCACGACAATGGCGATCTCAATCAGGTTTATGATTTCTGGGATCACTTCGAAGAGCCCGGTGCCGGGCATGTCTATTGCTGCGGTCCATCCCCCTTGATGGAAGAAATCAAAGCCATCTCAGGCCATTGGCCGGAAGGGCGTGTGCATTTCGAAGACTTCAAAGCCGTCGATGCCGTGCGCGAAGACGATAAACCGTTTGAAGTGAAAGTCGCCAATCTCGATACCACCATCACGGTTCCTGCTGACAGGTCCGTTCTCGAAGCACTTCGTGATAATGGCATCAAAACGGTAAGCTCTTGTGAAAGCGGCACCTGTGGCACTTGCCGCTGCAAGCTGATCGAAGGGGATGTTGACCATCGCGACATGGTCCTGATGGATGAAGAAAAAGACAGCCAGATCATGATTTGTGTCTCCCGCGCAAGGGAGGGAAATCTTGTCATCGAACTCTAATCAGCCGAAGCTTGAGGCGCCCTTGCGCCTTGGCGTCATCGGGCTTGGTCGCGGGTTCATGCTGACATTGCCAAGCATCAATGCAGATGATCGGGTGCAACTTGTTGCGGCATGCGCACCGCGGGAATCTTCACGTGCGGCGTTCGAGCAGGAGTTTGGCGGGCGCACCTATCAGAACGTCGAGGATATTTGCGCCGATCCGGACGTCGAAGCCGTCTATATCGCCACACCGCATCAAATGCATGTCGATCACGTGGAAATTGCTGCGAAAGCCGGAAAGCATGTTTTGGTTGAGAAGCCACTTGCGATCCATCTTGAAGACGGCATCAAAATGGTCGAAGCCTGTGAGAAAGCGGGCGTGCAACTGATTGTGGGCCCCAGCCACAGCTTTGATGGGGCTGTAATGTTGGCCCATAAGATCATTCAGTCTGGCGATGTCGGCAACGTCCGCATGATTCATGCAATGAACTATACCGACTTCCTATATCGTCCGCGTCGACCGGAGGAACTCGTCACAGAAGAAGGCGGCGGAGTGATTTTCAGTCAGGCTGTCCACCAGCTTGATATTGTTAGGCTTCTGGGTGGCGGCATGATGAAAACCATCACTGCGGCCACCGGGAACTGGGATCCGGCCCGCCCGACTGAAGGCGCATATAGCGCATTGGCTACATTTGAAGGCGGTGCCTTTGCCTCTTTGACCTATTCGGGCTACGCGCATTTTGATTCCGATGTATGGCAAGGCTGGGTTGGCGAACTTGGCTATCCGAAGGACCCTGAAAGCTACGGTCAAGCCCGCAAAGCCTTGACCAAGGTTTCAAGCCCGGAAGAAGAATCCGCCCTGAAATCCGGTCGAACATATGGCGAAACCCCGGCACGACCACCCGCGCCAAACCACGAACATTTTGGCCCGATCATTGTCTCGTGTGACGGCGGCGATCTGCGGATTACGCCCAACGGGGTTTGGCTGCACGGCCATTTCGAACAGAAATACATTCCTGCACCGCTGGAGATGGGCCCACGCGCCGGCGTTAACTCCGCCTTGATTAAAGCTGTCCGCTTTAACGCTCCGCCATCACAAACCGGGCGCTGGGGCCTTGCCACGCTTGAAGCGTGCCACGCGATTTTGCAATCCGCAGAAGCGGCAGCACCGGTCAAGCTGCTTCATCAAATACAGACACAAAAAACAAATATTGGAGGAAACTCGTGAGTAATCTGACACTTTCACTTGCCTACGGAGACTATGATCGCACCAGGCCGATTTTTGATGGACGCGTCAAAATTGATGGCGTAGATCCCGTATCAATGCTGCTGTCCCCGGAAGAAATGTTCTTCCGGGCATTCCGTAACGAAGATTTCGATGTCAGCGAGCTTTCATTTTCGTCCTACTGCGTAAAACTCGCACGAGAAGAATCTCACTATGTGGCAATTCCGGTCTTCCTGTCGCGCGCCTTCCGCCACACGTCGGTTTACATCCGGACGGACAAAGGCATCAATAGCCCCGAAGACCTCAAAGGACGCCGCATCGGTATTGCGGAATATCAGCTGACGGCAAATGTCTGGGTGAGAGGCATTCTTGAGGATGACTATGGGGTAAAACCATCCGACATCCATTGGGTACGTGGTGGCATGGACACGCCGGGTCGGCCGGAAAAGATCAAGGTTGATCTGCCCGATGATGTCAAAATGACCCAGGCGCCAGACGGTGCGACGCTTAATCAGATGCTGATGGACGGTGAGATTGATGGTTTCATTGGTCCGCGTTGGCCAAAATGCTTTAACGAAGGTCACCCGCATGTCGGGCGCCTGTTCACTGACAGCATTTCAGCGGCAGAAGACCACTATAAACGTACATCGATCTTCCCGATCATGCATGTGTTGGGTGTCCGCAAAAGCTTGGCTGAGCAGCATCCATGGCTTCCCGGGGCGCTGCTTAAGGCGTTCTCGCAATCAAAGAAGATGGCGCTTGATGCGCTGAGCGACACGTCCGCGACGAAGGTCACGATGCCGTTTGTCGAAGACACGCTTGATCGCGCGAAAAACCTTCTGGGTGATGATCTTTGGCCCTATGGCGTTGCGCCAAACCGCAAAGTCATCGAGACGTTCCTTGACTATCACTACCGCCAAGGACTTTCACCGCGCAAACTTTCGATCGACGAGCTTTTCCACCCCTCCACGCGTGAGGTCTTCAGCCTATGACCAATACCATCGCAAAAACATCTGCAGTCATGCCCTCCTTGCCGCACATTCTGATCGAGGAAGGCGTTCGCGCCGCCCTTAAGGAGGATCTTGGACGCGCCGGCGACCTGACCACGGATGCAACAATTGGTCCTGATCTCAGTGCAAAAGTATCTTTGGTCTCGCGTGAAGCCGGGCGTTTATGTGGTGTCGATTTCGCACGAAGTTCCTTTGCACTTGCCGGTGCGGGGCTGGCGTTTGAGGCATTCAAGAAGGATGGAGATGTTCTGGCCCCGGGTGATGAAATCGCCCGGGTGACCGGCAATGCACGTGCCATACTGTCATCGGAACGCGTTGCGCTAAACTACCTGTGCCATCTGTCAGGCATCGCAACGACAACCGCAAAGTTCGCAGATCTAATTGCTCATACAAAGGCACGCATTTGCTGTACGCGGAAAACCACACCGGGCCTGCGCGCATTTGAAAAGTATGCGGTGCGCTGTGGGGGCGGTGCCAACCATCGCTTTGGTCTTGATGATGCCGTCCTGATCAAAGACAACCACATTGCCGTTTGCGGATCTATCACCAACGCAATTGAAGCTGCCCGCAATTATGTCGGCCATCTTGTCGTAATCGAGATCGAAGTCGACACGCTGATACAGCTTGAAGAAGCCCTTGCAGCGGGCGCATCAACGGTGCTGGTTGATAATTTCGGCATCAACGGTCTGAAAGAGGCGGTTGCCCTTAATGCCGGCCGTGCGCGGATCGAAGCATCCGGTGGCATCAATATCGACACCATCAAGGACGTTGCTGAAACCGGGGTTGATTATATCTCAAGCTCGAAAATCACGATCTCGGCACCAACCCTTGATATTGGCCTCGACGTAACACTGGGATAGGAAAATGAAACAGTTTCAGCCAGGCGATGTGATTGAGGTCAAACTTCCGGGTGGTTTTGCCTATGTACAGATCACACATAATCACCCGGCCTATCCAGAAGTCATTCGTGCATTGCCGGGTTACTACAAAAAACCTCCGGAAAACATTCTCGAACTCGCATCAGGTCAATCAGTCTTCACGGTTATGCTGCCGTTATTTTCCGCAATCGAGCGAGGCATGCTTGAAGGGCGAAAAGTGACAAGCACGAAGGTCCCCTCCAGTGACAGCACCTTCCCGACATTCCGTATTCCCATCAGGGACCGACAAGGAAATGTTGTCTATTGGTGGTTCTGGGATGGTGAAGGACTGAATTATGATGCAAATCCAGATGCCGGAAGCGAAAACATGCCGCTTCGCGAAATAACCACGACCGATACCTTTATCGAGAGGCTTTCTGCGACCGCGCCGTGTTAAATACCTGAAAAAAACTTAAGTCGGAATGCGGGTAGGAGGGACCTTTCGCCCCTCTTCACCTGCTTTTCGCTCATCCTCTTCAAGATTATCCAGAATCAGAAGCATCCCCTTACGGATTATATCCAACTCGGAAGATGACAATCCTGCCAGCGCAACCTCGTTCACCTCTACGGCAAGCGGTTCAAGTTCGATGCGCAGTTCTTTGCCACGCTTGGTCAGAAACACATGCTGTTTTCGCTTGTTTCCGGCTAGCGTTCTTTTTTCAAGAAAACCAAGCGCTTCAAGCCGCTGCAGAGCCGTGTGGGTTGTGGGTTCAGTTAATCCGGCTTCTTCACTCAACTCACGTTGTGTCAGACCTTCCTGCTCCCACAGGATGCGTAAAAATATCCACTGCCCGAACGTAACATGATGAGAGGCCAAACGTATTTGCAAAGACCGGTTAAAACCCCGAGTTGCCAACCGGATAATATGAGCAAGACGCTCTCGCGAATTGGGAACTCTGTTTTCTTTATCGGTCATGAACAAAACGACGCCCTTAAAGCCAACTGAAATATTTTGCGTTTGACTGATACAGTCGTCGTATAGAGGAGTCAAACATGCTTGATACACAGCATATCAAGCATGGTTGACACATGCCATATTTACTCTGCTGTTTCATCCGCCGTGCGGGTCATTCCCGCAGACATTGCTTTGCTGTAACCCGGGGTGATGCGTGCATCGATAACGACAGCATTGCCCTGTCTGACATCCTCGAGTGCCACCTCAATTGCCGATTTCAAATCACGCGCATTGGTCACGGGACCAATGGCCTTTACCCCTTGCGCGCGGGCCATGGCGGCAAGATCGATATCAGGTCCTCCAATATGCTGACCGATCCATTTGTTTTCAACTGGACGTTCACGGCTGACGGCAACTTTTTCCTGATGGATTTCGTCATTATAGAAAGATCGATTATTGGCAATGATCGCGAGGAAAGGGATACCGTAACGGGCCGCGGTCCAGAAGGCCGAAACACCCATAAGGTAATCGCCATCCCCCAACACGGCAACGGGTAGCCGATCTGTACCCTTCAGTGCCAGTGCTGCCCCGACCAGCATACCCGGCCCTGAGGCAATACCTGCGCCACCGTCATAGCCAAGATAGTCAAGTGGATGACGGAAATGCCACAAATCCCCGCCCCAACTCAATGGCAGACGAACAAGAGACACAACCTCGTTTTTAAGCCCATCGCCGAGGGCCGCAGCAAGGGTATCTACATCCATAGGTCCCAAATCATCTGTCAACTTTCCGGTACTGAAAGCCGGCAAGTTCTGCGGTTTCAATTGGGGTGTTAAACCGACCTCTTTACATAGTGTACGTATGACGATGTCGGGCTCAGCCGCAATATGCAGATCAGCTCGAACCGCGGCCTGATGATCAAGGCTCCAGCCATTGTGAAGTTGGTGATCAACCGATAGCTGAACGAGTGGTGCATTCTCGGCCTGAGCGCCAGCCTGTTTGAGTGTGCCCGCAACGTCTACCCAGTCAAAACTGACAATCAAATCAGCTTCGTTGAGGACTTTTGCACCATCAGGGGAAAGGAAAAATCCTGGCGTTCCGGAATGAAGAGAATGGTCTGTCGGAAAGGCCGCACCCAGTTTGATATCGGTGAGAACGCGAGCATTGAAATGCTCTGCCAAAGCCACTCGGTATGCCCAGTCATCTGCAGACCGAGAAACTCGGCCCATAAGAAATACTGGGGACCGGGACTCTTTTAGCCGCGTGTGAAGTTCCGCAAGCGCGTCGGGCAATAATCCCTGTGACATAGGCAACTTAAAACGCCTTGGATCGGGTGTCTTGATCGGGGCTGTGACAGCCTCTTCCTGTACTGCAACATCAAAACAAATATACACAGGAGCCATGGGTGCTGTTTTTGCAATTAAAGCGCCGCGAATCATGGCCTCAAGCGAAGCAGATAACGATGCAGGTTGATCATCCCATTTGACATATGGCCGAACAATCGCCGCCTGATCGCGCGACGTGTGGATCCAATCTATCCAAGGTCGTCGTTCCGTCGCATCGACAGGACCGGTTGCCCCAAAGACCATAACAGGGACTCGGTCACACCAGGCATTGTAGATAGACATTGTCGCATGCATTAAACCGACATTTGCATGCACAATCGCGGCCATAGGCCGTCCGGTTACCTTCGCCCAGCCATGTGCAATTGCGACGGTATGTTCTTCATGAAGGCACAACAGCATTTGAGGATTTTCGTTGCCCAGATGATTAACAAGGCTGTCATGCAGCCCACGAAAACTGGAACCGGGATTAAGCGCTACATATTCGACATCGAGAGCACGCAGCATCTCCGCGATCAGATCGCTCCCCCACAAGCCTGTTGTCTCGGATATGACAGGCCGCTCGACCTTTTCCATCTCTTCCTCCCGATTTTTTACTTTAGTTGGTGTTCTTTATAGTCTCCCATTTAAGTACTTCGATATCTAATATCATGTCAAACGGGTTTTCCGATGCTATCTGCGGCTCTGATCCTCGTGACGGAGCAATCTGCTTCTGTTTTTCCGTCTGGGTAGCTAAGCGGGACTTCCTGCTTGTTTGGGAGCGGATGGTGAGGCCGTCGCCGGGCACTTGAATGTGCACTGGAAAGAGGTGGTCGATAAATGCGCGGTTCGTGATGTCACTGCGACGTGCTGCCCTAGACGATAAACAGACCTGCTCTTACACGCCGCAAAACCCTGTCCCTTTACTGGACCAATGGCGGCTCCACCCTTGACCAAACTCCGTATCCGCAATCGTGCTCAATGCTACGAATGCGTGGCACTGTTTGAGGAATAAACTCTAAGAGCAGTCTGACATGCAGGAGAGGGAGTCGACCAGCCAGTATCTCGGTTCGGAGAGTCATTTCGCCTCGATGGCAGATGACTCACCTTGGTCAACAGTTTCAAAGCAATCTTGGCTATTGCCGGTATCTGATCTGAAACCGATACGCGCTATCACTGTCCGTCCAGACAGTTGTCTAGATATTGCCGGGTTGTAAGCAGAGCTGGCAATCCATCTGCGATCATGACATCAAGGGGTTTCGCCCCAAGAAACAGCGGCCCCTGATTGGGCAGCAATATCCAGGAGCGGGCGATCGGCGTGTTAAAATACAGCTCAAGGCTGCGATAGATGCCGATCAGTGCGCTCAGCCTGAGCATCTGATCGACATTGATCCGGCCGCGATAATTCGGGCGGCGCGCGCCGCGCCATTTGCCCGGGGACATATCGGCAAGGGCTGCCGCCTGACGGGCGGACAATGCCCAGTTGTGTGCAATATTGCGATAGGCCTTGAGCGCGACCGCAGTCGCTCTGGGGTTCTGGCTGAAGTGCGCTGCCGTGGTCCGTGCCTCCCGTTTTATCTCTTCTGCCCGTCAACAAGCTGGAAATGTCGTCCCGTTTCGCCCATCATACAAGGGTGACATGGGTCGAGAGTTGGATGCATGACAAGGGAGGTCCCTATGGATTCCACCAGCATCAATCTTTTTCTCTTCGGCACCGGGGCCTTTTTCGTCCTGCTGCTCATTGGCATAAAGATCGGCGAATATCTGGAAAAGCACCCGAAGCCGGACTGACCCTTTTCCCTGGGCGAAAGATAGGCGGCGCGGTGCGGCCTGGCCTCTCGGCGAGCCGATCGTTTCGGAGAAGCCAAAGCCCGCCGGAGATTGGCGAGCTTTGGCCATTGTCTGTCGGGGGAGGCTTAGAGCCAAACGGTGCCGACAGCCCAGAATTGAGATGTTGGGTGGAGAGGATACCCTGTCAAGCAGGCGGGCAATCGTTTCGGCTGTGAATTTGTCCGTTAAGGTCTTTTAACGGACAAATTCATCTACTGTTCGGCCAAGAAGAAAAGGCAGATGGCAGGGCCCTGTTTCGATCATCGGTGGCGCAAATAGGTGAATAGTGTCTTTTGGTTGATTATTTTTAAGTGAAGATTCGCTGAAGTTGTTTTATTCTGTGCTTTCAGTAGATTTCCAAGGAGCTTGATGATGACCAAGATCAAAGGAAAGAACGACGGTCCCGGTGGGCGCAACGAGCACTACGACGTTGGACCTCGTAAGAATGTTCCGCGTAAGCAAATAGTGAACGAGATTAAAAAAGGTCAGCATCCTGACGCCCATGTTGTGAAGATCAATGGTCGGGAATACGCGCGCGACAATCCTGATCGCTCGAAAAAAGACAATGTGAACCGTTAAGTCTCATTGCACATTCTGACACGAGTACTAAAGGCGAAATTGCTGCCGTTTAAACTCTGCTATTCTTCCGAGATGTTGGCCGAATTGAGGGCAGGAGTGCTACCCATGACAAAATATGTAGTGGGATAACCCAGTTGAAGCGGATTTTGTGATACCAATAGTTTTGGCACTTTCCAGCAAACCATTAACCACCTTTGCATAGCCCCCCTACTCTTAATTGGGGCGTGGTTGATCAAGCATTGACGTTTGCTTCTGGTCTAGAATGGCTCCCATCAAATTGCACAAATCGATCTGGAAGGTTTTTTCATACCTTCTGATTGGGACGTTCCTTTGGCAAATGGGGGGAGAGATGAGATCAAAACTAGTAAGTATTTCCGTAAAGAATGTCGGATGTATTGGCAGCGAGACATTGACCGTTAAGCTGGACAATATTCTTTGCCTGGTTGGTGCAAACAACGCCGGAAAGACTACAATCCTGAGAGCCTACGAGCTGGCGCACACGCCGAGTTCATTCGATTATGCCAAGGATCGTTGCAATTGGGCTCCCGAAGGTGAAGCGTCGGAAATTCAACTTGATGTGCATATCCCTGAGGGTATGGGCAATGTTGACGAGAAATGGAAATTTGATGACGGCAACGGTCTGCGCATCGTACGAAGTCGCTGGATATGGCCTGCAGATCGTGAAGGCATTACGCGTGAGACTTGGGATCCAGAGGTCGAGGACTGGGCAAGTGATGGTAAGGCCGGCGGGGCCGACAATGTATTCAAGTCTCGTTTACCAAAGCCAATGCGTGTCGGTTCTCTAGATGACGCGATCAAAACGGAAGAAGTGCTCCTCACTTTGGCTTTGAGCCCCATCGTGACCGAGTTAAAGGCGTCCGCGAAGGACGAGAATTCGGATCTGTTTAAAGCAAGACTGGCACTTGCCGATACAGTGAATAAAGTGGCTGTACCGCACGAAGCACGGATAAATGAAATCTCAGAAAAAGTGATGGGGAGCTTGCAAGCTGTATTTCCTGATCTCGGGGTAAAGCTGCAAGTGGAAATGCCACCACCAGATTTGAAAATTGAGACCTTACTTAAACAGGGATCAGGAATAAGGATCGAGGAGGCAAGTGGAAAGTCTCAGCTTACCCAGCAAGGCACGGGAGCGCGCCGAGCACTTTTTTGGTCGATGCTACAGGTCCATAACGAGATGGAGCGTGACAAGGAGCGTCGTACCGCTGTTGAGAAGGCTTTGATCAGCGAAGAAAAGAAGAAAACAAGAGATGAGGCCAAAATAGAACAGTTAGCTGCGACACTTGCTGCCTTAGACGGTACCGGAGATTTTCCTGCCGACGCGGAAGACCCTGCATTGCCCGGCTATATATTGCTCATGGACGAGCCGGAAAATGCGTTGCATCCGATGGCGGCCCGTTTGGCTCAAACGCATCTCTATGCACTCGCCTTATTTCATCAACCCGTTGGAAGATCACACGACGATCGCAAGATTGGAGCGGTCTGTCGACGGAAAATCGATCTCGCCGCTTATCTATGTAGCAGACCAGGTGTCGTTCTCCCCTGATGAGAAAGAAAACCTGAAGGCACTGCAATTGACGGATGTCAGTTTGGCTGAAGTTTTTTTTGGCAGTTATCCTATCCTGGTGGAGGGAGATACCGAACAGGCTGCGTTCCTTGGCTCTGTTCAGAATGAAGACTCCAATTTGAAGCGGAGTGCCAGCATCATTCGAGCACGAGGCAAAGCGATACTGATACCGCTCATGAAGATCTTGCATCATTTCAAGACAGACTTTGGGATTGTTCATGATGTTGATTGGCCTTTCTCCAAGTCTGGCGAGAGCCACAACCCCATGTGGACAATTAACAACTCTATTCGCGAAGCTGTTATCGCGTGTCGTCAAGACGGTATCAATGTTCGACATCGTTGGAGTATTCCCGACTTTGAACGGTTTCTTGGTGGAGAGGAGCTTGGCAAAGACAAACTGAATAGCCCCTGGAATTGTAGACACCCGGATTGATCAGATTTGTCGTCTTTCGAATTCGACGGGTGACAACATCCCATTGGTACTATGTTTGCGCTTCGGGTTATAGAACATTTCTATGTAGTCGAAGACGTCCTGACGTGCCTCATCCCGTGATTTATAAACCCTGCGGCGGATGCGTTCGCGTTTAAGCAAGTTAAAGAAACTTTCGGCAACAGCATTGTCATAACAGTTTCCGCGGCGGCTCATACTATGTTCCAGATCGTGCTGACGAAGGAAAGCGGCCCAGTCGATGCTGGTATATTGGGAACCCTGATCAGAATGGATCAGTACCCTGTTCTTTGGCTTTCGCCGCCAGACGGCCATCAGCAATGCTTGCAGAACAACATTTGTATCTTGTCGCTGCTTCAATGCCCAGCCAACCACCATGCGGGAATAAAGGTCAATGACGACGGCAAGATACGCAAATCCTTCCTGTGTCTTGATATAGGTGATATCGGTCACCCAAGCGGTATTTGGTCTGGCGGTATCAAACTGCCGATCCAGTTTGTTGTCAGCGACGACAGCCGGTTTGCCGCCATATTTGCCGGGACGCTTCTTGTAACCGATCCGCGCGCGTATGCCTGCATTGCGGGCCAGTCGGGCCACACGGTTCGGGCTGCAACGCTCTCCCATATCCATCAGATCATCATGGATCTTGCGGTAGCCATATACCTGACCGCTATCTTCCCATATCTGGCGAACAAGCGCGGTCTGCCTTTGGTCTTCCAGAAACCGGGCGCTGTGTGGTTTCTTCTGCCAGGCATAAAAGCCACTGGGATGAACCTGCAAACACCGGCACATGGTGCGGACCGAATAGACCCGGCGATGCTGGTCAATAAACGCGTACCTCATTTTGCATCCCTGGCGAAGTACGCGGTTGCCTTTTTTAGAATATCGCGCTCCTCGGTGATCCGGGCGAGTTCTTGCTTCAGGCGGCGTATCTCGGATGATTGTTGATCAGCTTCAGCAATCGCATCAGGGGACTTGCTGAACTTCTTCCTCCACACATACAGGGAATGTGTGCTGACACCGAGACGTGCAGAAACTTCCGCTACTGAGTAGCCTCGTTCGGTAATCTGGCGAACGGCATCAATCTTGAACTCATCGGTAAAATGACTCTTGGGCATCGTAAACTCCTTGCCTCAATTTATAGGCTATCGGGTGTCTACAATTCCAGGGGCTATTCAAAACGCTCAATCACAGCACCAAATTGCGGTGCTCCTTTAGGACGATAGTCAAGGGAAATACCGTGTTGATCGCAGCCTCGTTTGAAGGCTGCGCTATGGAAATCTGAGCCGTTATCGACGAAAATTTTCTCCGGAAGTCCCTGCATTGACCAATTGCCCGAGATTTTATGTTCACGCAGCAGTTGCTCTTTGGGTAGGACAGCTTGTGTCAGACAGAGGGCGGTAGATAGTGAGCTTGGCGCTCCGAAAGAAAGATAAAAGCCCGTGCAGGCGCGGCTGTATAAATCGACGGCCGACGTGATCCAGGCTCTATCAATTCCTTCGCGTTCATTAGGGTCAACAAGAGTAATATCGGTCGGGGTGTGGTCGATTTGGGCTTGTTCGAGAGGACGAGTTGCCGTGGTTGCAGAACCCTTGTGTGGCTCAAAAAGATGTTTCGCTTTCTTTTTAGAATAGCGATGTTCTGTCGCTATGAAAGCCGGGACGTCTGCAATTCGACGATAAATGGTAGGTTTTGAAGGAGGTGAAAGTTTGGCTTTGAAACACTGCAACTCGACTTCTTCGACAACACGTGCCCGTATCGGACGCTCTTTTGTCAGATAAAGGTTTTTAATTACATCAGAGATAATTTTTTCGACGTCGGGATGGAGGCGTTGTTTGGTCTTGTTGCCTCTGTTAAGGCCAACCACAAGACTCGAAGTCTGATGATCCTTCCTGAAATTTTTTACCCAGCGGTAAAACGTCGGGACACTGCAATTCAATTTAGCAGCAAAATCTGCAGCCAGTTCTTTGGTCGGGCTGGCAATTTCAAGCCATCGTTCAATAACTTGCCGACGTTCGAGCGCGCTATCCCAACGCTCGTCGTCAATTTTGTCTGGCTGAGTGTTTTGGAATGTCAAATTCCTAGCCTACGCAAAAGAAACATAACGATATCGAAACTATAATAAATAGATCGATAAATCAGCATCTAATCTACTTTCATCATCGGCAAAAAGCTGATGTGTCGCAAGCATCTTGAGAACTTCTGTGTGAACTTGTTCCTCAGAAAAATTGTGAAGAGCATCTGTGATTTGCCGGATTGTCGCAACTTTGTGCTGCTGGACAAACAGGTCAATTGCAAATTCTACCGGAGTATCAGAATCCAGAAAGCGATAGGGCAGGAGCTCACGAGCACGTTCAAGTTCTGATGTTCGGATTTCTTTTTCGGTGAAGACGCTAAAGGACCAGCCTTTGAACTCGGTCCATTGTTTTGCGTGCTTGAATTTTTGCAAAAGGGTTGGCTGATTTTTACCATCAAGGTCGGAAGTGTATTTGATTTCCACCAGCATGGTGTGCAGGCCAGATTCCGGCCGCTCCAACTCATGACGATAACGCGTGATTAGAAAGTCGGGCGTGTAGGTTCGTTCTTTGCCCAGGTCATCCAGATATCTGATGGTGACCGGCTGAGCTTCGATTGAAAAAACACCCCTTCTTCCGGTCATCAAGATAGCAAAATCGCGTTCCAGTGACAATTCGAAGGGTATTTGTGGTTGGTCAGGGGCTACTTTTAGTAAACCCGTTATTGATCGGTCGGTTGGCCGAATTTCACGTGCGCCGCGTGTTTCAGCGGAGATGTCATCAAGGATTTCAAAAAAACTCTCAGCAAGGCTGTAATTTTTGCCGAGTCTCATATTTTGTGTTTCAGTCTCATATTTAGTGAGCCAATCCACCCATAAGCCTTTGTTTTTACTCATACCTGTAAGTCTCATATTTTATGTTTCTTTACATCAGCCTCGTTAATGCCGAGACAGGAAGGCGGATCCTTCCATGACCATAACCAATGGCACAAGGATGCATAAAATGGCCGGGCCGACCGATGATCTTGAGGTTTTCCTGCATAAATTCGATCACAGGGCATCTCGCATCGAGGAAAAGATGGATAATCTTGCCTGCCATCGAACTCAGACTGATCGACGGCTGAACAGGGTTACTGAACTGCTTGCAATCGGAACTGCTTTGCTGCTCTGTCTTCTTCCGCTGGTTATTGCGTTTCGATGAAGAGTGCGATGGCAGCACATTCTGAAGAATTCGCTCATAAGGGTCGGGAAGCATTCCAGTGCCATAAAGCTGCATAGTTTTCTTCTGGTCTCTTCTGCAGGAGATTCATGCATTGAATATTCGATCGAAATGAGAAAGCCCCGCCAGATTATCCGGCGGGGCTTCTCTAAACCAGGCTCGCTTTACAACCGCTCTTGGGCGGGTAACTTCAGCCGAGACTGAAGCCGGAGGAGCGCATTGCTTTCGCAATCCCGTTCATACGCTCAATTCAAAAATCTGTGACGAAATACTCGTCAAACGGAAAAACCGAAATGTTTTCCGTCCGGCAGCTCGACATCCAGTCGCAATTTACCACCGGCGGCTTCGATGTATCGTTTCAAAGAGGAAACCCGTAGATCGTTACTGGGTTTCTCCATGCGCGCAACTGTGGGCTGCGCAACACCAAGTGCCAGCGCTATTTCACCCTGAGTTTTATCCAGCATTGCTCTCAGCTCTGCCAAATTCAGCTCCATCAGGATTTCGGCAGCTTCCTCTTTGGCTCGGGCGACAACTTCCGGCTTTTCACGCGCCAACAATTCATTCAGCGTTCTTGCCATCTTGCCTACTCCATTTCTGTCGTTTCGTCATTTATTCTTGCTTAAATGTGCTTTGAATTCACGGTCTGCTATCGGGATCATTTCCTTGTAAAACCGTTTCTCATCTCCGGCTTTGTTCCCGGCACACAACACGATGCCGCGGCGCTTCGGATCGAAAGCAAAAAAGGCTCTCAGCGGATCCCCTTTGCTTTGAACACGCAATTCCTTCATGTTGCTGTACGAGGATTCTTCGACCGTATCAGCATAGGGGCGACCCAATGTTGGTCCCTTCTCTGCGAGAACAAGAAGCAAGGCCGTCATTCTGGCTCTAT
Source organism: Thalassospira lucentensis (assembly GCF_032921865.1). Taxonomy (NCBI): domain Bacteria; kingdom Pseudomonadati; phylum Pseudomonadota; class Alphaproteobacteria; order Rhodospirillales; family Thalassospiraceae; genus Thalassospira; species Thalassospira lucentensis. The sequence continues at coordinate 107,457 of NZ_CP136683.1, read as the reverse complement.
CCGTATCATCCAGATTGTCAAACCAGTCGTCGAAGATATCTGTCGTCAAGACTTCCCACATGCAGACCTCAAAGCGCCATAGCGAATTCGCTATATAGCCTTTATGCTATATTATTGACGGTACCGTCAATAAAAAATGAGGTTACCTCATTCTTTCTCGCCCGGTATGTCCAATATACTTTACATTTTGAATGGACAGCGCTACAGATGCGCTTGAAACCTTCTATCGCATTTATGATCGAGATCGTTGGAACATCGAAACCTACCGGATGGAAATTTCGTGCATGTTCCGCCGACTGAACCAGATCCATGCCTCTCCGTTGAAAGAGTTCTGGCTGACCAACAGCCACAGGCTGTTTTCCTTGCAACGGATAACAGTCTATTTGATGGTTTTGGCCGTCCTGACTGCCATTTTCAATCTGGCGAACCGCTCATAAGGGTTGGGAAGCATTCCAGTGCCATAAAGCGGGTTTGTCAGTCCTGCTTCTTACGCCAGTCCGGTTTGCATGATTTGATCAAATCAGAGAAATCATCGGGAGGATTACCCCTGTCCAGCATGCCCTGAAACACGGCATAAGGGTCGTTTTTCGATCCGGCTTTTCTCTTGGTGTTGTTATCATTGACCCAAGCGAAGGCAATGATCTTCCGAGTACTGTCATATCGAAAAAATAACCGGAATCGACGACCACCAAATTTTGCACGGCGCCAATGTTTGTAAGATTCGCCAAGTGTAGTGCCCTGACGAAATTCACGAGCGGCAGGATTTAGAGGGATGGTTTCATAAATCAGCTTGGAAACCATTTTGAACAGCTTAACATTGGCATTGCCGGGATTAGCCGGCAATGCCTTCTGAGCCGCCTGATCAAGTTTGAGCAGTTGCTCAATGATCATTGGGTGAAACAGAAGTGTCCAGTCATTGACCTTGGTCAAAGCGCAACATCGCCTTCAATCACTTCATTGAGGTCGATATCTTCAGCTGCTGCAATACGCATGCGATTTTCAAGATCGGTTGGCAACGCAAACAGATTTCCGTTGGCCATGTCTTTCTCAATTACGCTCAGAAATCCCAGGATTGCTGGATCCTCATGACCGGCTTCAGCACGTTTGACCTGCATCACAGCACCTCCTGCTGTATCAAGGGAACACACCAACCGCATGCCCTTCGATACACCCATTGCATCGCGCAAAGGCTTCGGGAGCGTGAATTGCCCCTTGGACGTCACGGTTGCAATTTCTTCAAGCACTGCCATTTCTGCATACCTCATTAGGTAAGATTAATTCCTTACTTCGAGTAAGATACGCTTATTGACGGTACCGTCAATAAAAAATGAGGTTACCTCATTCTTTCTCGCCCGGTATGTCCAATATACTTTACATTAAGGGTAAAATATCCTTAAATGTCCAATATACGGTACATTTTGAATGGACAGGGCCATGCTTTCGCTACAGGATATCGGCAAGGAGATACAGGCCGCACGCAAGTTTCAGAATATGAAACAGGCAGAGCTTGCCAAATTCGTCGGAATCTCCCGGACAACACTCAGTGATCTTGAACGAGGCCGGATCTCGGAACTGGGTTATGTGAAGATTAGCGTTCTGCTGGCCGTTCTGGGCCTTGATCTCAAAATTGTTCCGGCCAATTCCGGCCGCCCCACGCTTGAGGATCTGATGGATGACAATCAGGGTATGGAGTGACTTGAAATCAGCCGGGTTGCTTGATCGTCACGGAAATTCCGGAACAACATTCTCCTATGACCATGCCGCAAGCCCGGACCGGGCCGTCTCCATGACCATGCCGGTCCGCCCTGCCTCCTGGGACCAATCCCGCGGCCTTCTGCCGATCTTTGAGATGAACCTCCCTGAAGGCTATCTTCGGGACCGGATTTCCCGACAGTTTTCCAAGGCTCTTGGCACGTTCGATGATTTCGATCTGATCTCGGTTGTTGGCCGCACCCAGATGGGTCGGTTGCGATATACAGGTCCGGATGAGCAGCCCGGAGAGGATGTTCCTTTTCATTCGATCGACGAGATCCTGCGCAGCCGGCGCAATGGCGAGATGTTCGATTATCTGGTCGAGCGATTCACCCAGCATTCCGGGATTAGCGGTGTGCAGCCAAAAGTGCTGATCCGGGACAATCTTAGCGATCCGAATACGCGCCTGTCGCCAAGCTTCCGGGGCGCGACCCATATTGTCAAACTGTGGGACCCGCGTGAATATCCGGAACTGGCTGCCAATGAATTCTTCTGTCTCCAGGCAGCCGAGCGGGCCGGTCTCCGGGTACCGCCACATCGCTTGTCGGAAAGCGGCGAGGCACTTGTGATTGACCGCTTTGATCTCAAACCGGATGGCACCTATCTGGGCATGGAGGATTTTTGTGTTCTGAACGGCAAAACCGCCGATCGCAAATATGACGGCAGTTATGAAAGTGCCGTCATGAAACGGGCCCAGCAATTCATGGGCGATGCCCAATGGTTTCGCCAGGGCCCGGAGATGTTCAGGCTGATCGCCCTGAACTGCATGCTGCGCAATGGCGATGCCCATCTCAAAAACTTTGCCCTGCTCTATGACGATGTCAATGGCCGCATGGAGCTGGCACCCGCCTATGACATCGTCACCACGACGGCCTATATTCCGAGCGACAGGATGGCGCTCGTGATTGACGGCAACGGCAAATGGCCGGAGCGCGATAAACTGATCGAGCTTGGCAGCCGGGCGGGCCTTCGGCACCATCAGGCCGCGGCGATCATTGATGAGGTCGCGGAAGCTGTCAGTGCAACCCGGGACGAAATCCGGACCTATATGAAGGATCATCCGGAATTTCGTGAAATTGGCGAGCGGATGATCGCGTCCTGGGAAGACGGACTGGCCCAGTCGCTGGAACCGGGAAAACAGATATCTTCCGGAGCGACCGTCTCAGCAGCACCGTCCATGCAAGGCACCAAGATTGCGGATGACAGGCTCCATGCCGGTCTGACACCGCTTGCCCTTGACACTGCCCATGACAAGGGACTTCTGGATCGGACCCGCGCAAGCCTGGCTGCAAAACCGCCTGAAGAACTTGACGCGCTGCGTGAGGTGACACGACATCGCATCGAGGAGATCAACCGGACAGCATCCCCGCCCCGGATGATGCTTCAGGAGCGGCGTCAGCTCGAAACCGGGCTTGGCTTGCTCAATGACCTGACCGGTCGGTCATCCGGGAAAGAACAGTCCGCCATGACCGCGGTCAGTTCAATCGGCACCAAGCCGGCAGGCCGGAAAATGTAAGCCCCTGTAACCGATGACAGTCAGTTCCGGATAACTGTCATCACTTTAATTGCCTCTATCGGAAACTATTCGAAGGAATGGTGACAGATCCTGATCGCGGTACCAGCAATCGAGGCCATCGTCATGACGTACTTTCCAAAGGTGACCGGTAAAGTGTGCGTCGGATTTCCACGTTTCGGCAATAACTGTCCCGGGGTTGGGATATAGCAACCCCGGCCGGGACAAATCATTAACCCAAACTCTGGACCCGATCTTCACAGGATCTACCTGTCAGTTGTTTGAAATACAGCCAAATAATTGAAAAACCTGGCGACCTTGACTCGACTTCACCTTATGTTTCCCATGGATTAATGACGTTGAGACCTGCCACCTGAAATGGGGCAACGTCGCGCGTAACAATGCTGAATCCACGTGCCTTCACAATGGCAGCGATATAGCCATCTGCCGTGCCGATGGCCTGACCTTCGGCCCTGGCCCGCGCCATCAAGTTCGCGTAGGCTTGTGAAGCGTCCATATCAAAAGGCAGAACGCGACCTGCAAAGGCCGGTAGAACCTCGTTCACCAGCCGTTCCTTGTAGACCTTGCGACGCTTGCCTTCGGGCATTGTCGCAAGCCCGTAGCGGATTTCGGCCACGGTGATCGCGGATAAATAGAGTGTTTCAACGGCCTGTTCATCGATCCACGCCAAAACGGTGGGATTCGGCGCGATTTTCCACAACTCGGAAATGACGTTGGTGTCGATGACGATCATTCAAACCTCATAGGCTCGGCTGGCGTTTTGTCGCGGAGCTGATTGAAGCTCTCCGCTTCAGCATCGGTCAGTCCGCCCGCCTCGCGGGCAATGGAGGCTAACAGCGAACCGAGCTTCAGGCGCCCCTCGGGCTTCGCCGCCTTATCCAGAATGTCGCGGAGTTCAGCCTCTGCACTACGTCCATGCATGGCAGCGCGCACCCGAATTGCCCGATGCACTTCATCAGGAACGTTGCGAATGGTGATGGATGGCATTGCTTGCTATCTCCTATGGTGCCTGTAATGTTTGCATTATACATAAGTGCAAGCAGTTGCGCTACTGTTCTGCGCCGTCTTTTAAAGGACCGTTTTCCAGATGAAATTCGATGAAAAAGAGAAGCTCGAACGCGCACAGCCTCTGGTCGCGGCCTGACCCTCAGGGTCGGACCGGCAAGGTAAAGCCCTGCCAATCCGGATGACTGTCGTCATCCAATTATTCAGGCGTTGAGGTTCTCAATTTTTTGTGGGTCTGGCACCGGGTGATCGCCATCTGGATATCGACAAACAATTGTTGTGGTATGTCGCCATAGGTCCAGACATCTTTGGCATCAGGCAGAGGCCGAATATCCGGCCCTGACCAAATGAATTTGTTCAGTTCACCAATGATGATCCAGGCGGGCTCTTCATCCAGCCCCAGGCGCAGGGCTGTTTTTCGAGGTAAGGGCAGAGCCCGCTCCGGATCGTCAGGTGTGCTATGGGTAATCGGTGTCACAAAGACGAGTTTGTCATCGTTCTCTTGCTTCTTGGCCAGAACGATGACAACTGGCCGGTCCTTTTTGCCTTCAAGAGCGCCAGCGCGCGCCTCATCCGACCAAAGAAAATTATATCGAATGACACGCCCTGGCACAGGCTCCGGCAAAGGCATGCAGATTACCCCTCAAGCTCGGAATTATAGGCTTCCGAACCTTCGGCGGGCGTTGCTGCCATGATCTGAGCCAAGTCTTCTTCGCTCAGATCTTCGGCACGTATCGCTTCGCGATAACCGCGTCGAAGCCTGAGAAACTCTGAATGAGACATCAATACCAGCTCCGGACGACCATATGTCGTCACACTGATCGGCTCGACCAGTGCTTTTGAACGAAATGCTCCAAACTCTTTCGCAAGCTGTGTGGATTTGACTTCGAGCATTTGGGATTCTCCCACATGTTACGGAACATACACAAGATACGCTTATTGACGCGATCGTCAATAAGAAAGCGGAACCCTCACCCCTGCCGCGGCCCGAAGGCGGCAACAAAGCGGAAATCGGGGATATGGACGATGGAGAGCTGGGCGGCGATGACCCAGTTGCCGGCCAGCACACGCCTTATCACCGGCTCCCGAGTGAGGGCGTGATAGCCGAAGATCAGGAATTCCAGCTGGCGCCCCAGCGTTTCATCGGTCCATCGGATGCTCATTTCGGGCAGATCATCCCAGACCCCCAGAACCGGCCGTCCGGCCATCATCTGGGCTGCAGAAGGATCCTGCAGGGCCGGGGCACCTTCAAGCAGCGACTGGAGAGCTGCTGGCAAAGGCAGGGCTTGCGGATCGACAGTGCCTGATCCGGATGCGGCATCCCTGGCCGCCCGGATCAGCCAGTCTCGCACCTGCCCCTGCAATTGCAGGCCGATCGCACTTGCCCGCCGGTCAATGGCGGCCAGATCGATCCCGGCATAGGGATCGGGATGCGCCCTATGTTGATGCTCCAGCCCCTCCAGGACATCGAGCACCCATTTGCGAAACTCCTTGGCACGATCCGTCCGGGCAAACATCGCAATCAGATGACAGCCGCGGGGGGAGAAAATCCGATGCCTGGTAGGGGCTACTTGGCCCCTCGTACTCAACTTGAGTAAGAGGGTCATATCTTCTGAAAATTCATCGTTCACACGATTGTACAGTGCCGTGACTTTATTGGGATGAGCATATCCCAGAGCCCGCGCCAAATCTGTACTGGTGAGCCATACTCGCCCATCGTGATCAATGATGGAAAGTTCTGTGTCCTGAAACTGGATGGTTTTCGGGAAATTGGTGTCAGGCAGATTCCGGGCGGAAAATGGTTCGCTCATGAGAGACTCCTACGTTCATATGAACCCGGAACCCCTCGCCAAAAGGGTGGCCGGGCAACAACAGGTTGGCGAACCGGTACGTAGGGACCGGCAGACCCGAAGGTCTCCCATTGCGCCCGACCATAGAAAAACCGCGCTAAGTCGCAAAGACGGCGCGGTTTCGAGCGCCTACGTTACACGGGTCGCCAAACCCGATCGGTGAATATGCACCGATTGCGGAACAATACGCCCTTCACGGCTCATGGTCAATTCTCAAGAAGTCAGACTGTTTGCAGGCACTGGTTCCCAGCGGATTTCAACATTTGCTCTCGCGGGACCATGGTACTGAAGCCTGAAGAATTTCCAAACCGCGCGTTGCAACGGGGGCGTCACAAATTTTCTAAATTCGACAAGGTCCTCGAAATTACTGGAAAATCCCATCTCGAAACCCTCTCCTAACGCATCATCCTCAAGCACATAGAATTTATAGTTGGTTCCTTCACGGGGTGCCGTAGGGTACTGATCAGGAGACCACCAGCTTCCCATCATCATATTCAACAAATAACGGTCATCTTTCCGGGCATGAGCATCGATAGAGATTTCAATGCTTCCCTTGCTAGCGGATTTTCGAAGATTTTCCCCAGCTTTCGCAGATCCAAACTGGTTTTCCATACTTGCATAATAAAAGCCTAACTTTTCTTTTTCCGCCTGAGGAAAGTCAATTCTCTCCGCACTTATCCAGTTCTTCATGTCGAAATGAAATTTGATATCGCAATGGCGGGTTGCCTGCTGCGCCCTGAAGTCGCAGGTAAAATCTTGCGAGAAGCTCTCACCATTATCGAATGTTACAGTCGCCACCCCCTTATAGGTTTCCGGGGCGTCATTCCACCAGCAGCCGGACAGTGGCAGCAGGGTGGCAAGGGCACAGATCAGCTTCTTCACGGGCTAGCTCCTCACGAGGTCAGGCTGTTCGCCGGCACAGGTTCCCAGCGAATGTCCAGTTTGGCACTTGTCGGACCATCATATTGAACATCCCAATATTCCCACACTCCTCGTTTGGTTGAATATTTCAGATTTTCCACATAAAAAGAAAAACGGGGCTTGAAGCCCATAGTGAAGCCTTCACTCAAACCATCATTTTCCAGCACATAGTAGGTCTGACGGGAACCTTCGCGAGTTGCCGTAGCCGGAGTGTTGGCCAGCCACCAGCCGTCAAACGCAGTTAACAGCATATATCGTCCTTCTTCCCGAGCATGCGCATCGATTGTTACTGATATTCTGCCATCTTTCGCGACCCTCTGTCTGAGCCCGTCACCCACTTTCACATGGTTGTATACTGGCAGGTAGGATTTGATATCTTCGGAGATGATCTCGCTTTCCCGGCCCGACTTGACTCCAACACTAATCCAATCTTTCTTTTTGAAGGACAGGACAAAGTCGCAATGGCGGGTTGCCTGCTGCGCCCTGAAGTCGCAGGCAAAATCATGCGAGAAGCTCTCACCATTATCGAATGTTACAGTCGCCACCCCCTTATAGGTTTCCGGGGCATCATTCCACCAGCAGCCGGACAGTGGCAGCAGGGTGGCAAGGGCACAGATCAGCTTCTTCACGGGCTAGCTCCTCACGAGGTCAGGCTGTTTGCCGGGACCGGTTCCCAGCGGATATCAAGTGTCGCCTTCATCGGAGCAGCCAAAGGATCGAATGACATATCCCCTTTGTTATCCAACTCGATCTTTTTGATCACACGAGACAGAAAGAAATCGAGCTTATCGACTTTCAATTCATGACTTACACCTTCATCAAGCTGACTAGAATTAGCCAGATATGCCATTTCGCCATTGTCGGTCGGCACTGTTGGATTGCTTACACGGTACCATGGTAACTCGCTGCTAATGAAAACCAGATAACGGTCTTCCTTGCGAGCATGAGCATCAATACGGACAATGATTGATCTGTTGTTTAGCGCAGAGTCATATAGGCCCGCGATCCACTGTTGCGCCGCATCAAATTTCGGTTGCTCCCTTATGCGCATAGAATCACAGGCATCTTTGTAGCTGGGCAATTTGTATCCGCACTCCCATTCAGGCACCTGGATTGCATAACGCTCATCACGGAAAGAGATTGCAAAACTGCAAATGCGCTTGGCCTCCTGCCCACGGAAATCACAAGCGAAATCGCGTGTGACCATGTCTCCATTTTCAAATGTGAGCGTCGCCACCCCCTTATAGGTTTCCGGGGCATCATTCCACCAGCAGCCGGACAGTGGCAGCAAGGTGGCAAGGGCACAGATCAGCTTCTTCACGGGCTAGCTCCTTCAATTCTTCTTTCAGCATCCACCGGTTTCTCCGGCTTTCCTGTCAGATATTCGATCCCGGCAGGCCATGCTTCCCGATGAAGAAACAAGCCGGTTCCCCTCATATAATAACGAATTGTCCCGATTGTAAATTACAAGTTTTGGTCTGTATGACAAACCACTTCAACAATCTTGATTTTCTGCGGATTCGGTTGCAATATTTCTTTCAATGACATTTTTGCCGGACTGCCGAATGACGGATATGAACAGCTCAACAGACCCGACAAACCGGATTCTCTCCCTTCCCGGGGACTGGATCTGCCTGCCTGCCCAATCCTCCAGAGTGGCCCTGTCCCTGCGCCATGGCGCCTTCATCCTCGGACAGCGCCCCACATTGCAGGATCCGGATGGCCTGCTCGCCCTTCTGCCATGCCTGGATGACAGCCCCTATGTCATCGAAAATCTGGAAGAACTGTCGCGTGTCGCCTGGCTCCCCAAACAGCCGGGATGGTACAGCACGCTCAAGACCTGTCTCGAAACAAAACAGCAGACACCGGCACCGGTCAATCTGCTGGCAAATCTCCGGCCTGAGCAGCAATACCGTCCCGAACCGGATCGCAAAATCCTGATGGCACGGCTCAGACATCTCCGCCGGAATCTCGCAAGGGTTTTTGCCCATACCTGGATCAATCCGGGCAAGGCCCTCAAAAACATCCAGCGCGATCTGGCAAAAACAAGTGCTGCATCGGTGATGGATACGATCCGGAACAACCCTCACAAATACAGCCCTCCCTTCCCGGCCGGGAAAAGACAGACACGCTTTGACGAGGAAGCTCTCGGACAACTGGAACTCCTCGCCGAAACCCTGAACCAGACCAGAAGCACCAAAAGAGAACAATCATGAATAAAGCAGTCTCGGCATTGATGACATCTCTCACATTACTGGTTCTGTACGGGCTCGGTGTTTACCTCGTCTGGGATGTCAATCTGGCCAATCCCGAACACTGGCAAAGCCTGTACCGGACACTCACGGTTCTGCAGATCGGCGAATACAGGTCTGCCCTGCTCGCCTTCCTCGGGCTCAGCCTGGTCGTCATTCTGGTCGGCCTGCCCGCGGCAACTGCCGCAGGCATCATGTTTCTAGCCGAATTCTGGTCAGGCCTGCTCCGGGGCATCGCCCGAGGCATTGCCGTGCCTTTCCGCCTGACCGGCAAAGGCATCCGGATTGGCTTCGGACCTGCCCGAAAACTCCTGGGCTGGCGCCCGCCTGTGAAGGTCAATGTCAGACTTGCCTGGAAGGAAGACAGGCCAACACCGCCTCCCGCACGGCAATCCCCGGAAAAAACACCCGAACCGGTCATGGAAATTACCGCCGGGAAAACGGTTGTTTCCGAAGACAGCCAGACACAACCTGTCGACCAGCAGGCTGTCAGCTTCGGGCTGTCGCTCGATGTGCCGCTGCGCCCGGCTTCGCGCATCATTCCGACCCTGCGCGATTTCTTCCACTCGATCGATTATGAATGCCGGCTTGATATCGGGCTAAATCCGGCAAAACTCGGCGATGCCGCCTTTACACCCGATGAGTTCGGAGACGATCCATTCATCATCTGTGACATGATCGCGTTCGGTGCCGATCAGATCATCATCATCCAGACGCTCGATCTGCTGGGACAGGAATGGCAGGCATCCGTTTCTGCGGATTCCCCCGAATGGAACAGCCATGATGGCGACGAGGCCCCCTGCCCGATCTATCGGGCAGCCCGTGCCATGCGACGCTTCAAACAGCAATTTGCCGGCAGTCTCAATCTGCAGCCTGACGAACTGATGGCCCTTGTAATCGTTGATAACGGGACACTTTCCGAAGAAGACGGTCATGTTGACGCCGTCTCTGACTATGCCGCCTCGCAGAATGTCGAAATCGCCTATCTCGGTGCGCCTGGCGCCCTCGAATCCCTGTTCGTCAAGGTGGATTCCCCCTATCCGGTTGAGAAAATTGATTACATTTCTTCTCTTGCCGCCCAGATATCGACCTGAGACTCAATATTTTTTCATGGCGGGGAATCCGCAGGATTCCTTGCACATATCCCATCTTTACCAATCCTCAAACGGGACATGCTCAATAATCCATTTGTCTTTTGATGTTAGAAAGACTTAGTTTGTCCTTATCAGAAACCGATCCGGGATAAGATACATGAAGATCTATCACGAGCTTCCCAACCAGCGCGACTGGGCCGTCGAGATGGAGCTCGACCCGACCCTGTGCAAGATTGTCCTGCAAAAACAGAAGCTTAACAAGACGGAACTGATCGAACTTTCCGGCCAGCTGTTCAGCCGGCGTCTCTCGTTTGATACGATCGACAAGGTTCTGAAAAGCGAGCCCTGCAGCAAAACCTCGCGGGAACGATTCGGCCAGATTTTCGCCCATCTCGGTTTCGGACTTCACTATGACCCGGAAACGGGCAAACAGATCCCCGTCATCCCCTCGCATATGCAGCGCCCGGAAAATGTCCGGCCGATGCAGAAAAAGAAATCGGTTTTCAGCCCGCTTGAAGATACGGATGACGTTCACTTCACCCGGATCCGCCTGAAAGTCGATGATGTAGAGGCGATCACCGAATACTGCATTCGCAACAACATCAAAAACCGGTACCTGCTGCTCGAACAGATCCTGCAGGCCGGTTTCAAAAAGGTCACAGGCGAGCGCCTCCCCTCGGAATTGCAGGCAATCGTTCCGGATATGAAGCCTTCAACCGCGATTGGCCGGCGCCGCCGCTCCGGCGAAGAAGTTGCCGCCGGTCTTGTTCTGGACGACAGCCCTGCCGCCCCTGAAGCCCGAACAGGCCTTGTCCTGCAGCAACCTGCGGGCAATCAGAACACCACAACAGGTCTGGTGCTGGAGTAACCCATGAGCATGTCGCTTGAACAGATCAAGGACAGGCTGAATGACAGCCCTGCAGAAGCCCTGAAATGGCTGTTGCGTGCGGGCGTGCTCTATGGGCAGGAATTCTGCTGCGGTGATGTCCTGGGTTCAGCAGCACGCAAGGGAAACAAGGGGTCTTTCCAGTTCAACATAGCCAAGCTCACTGGAAAAGACTGGGCCGGATGCCAGCGAGGCTATCACGGCGTCTATGACGTGTTTGTCGCGCATTGCATGGGCAATCAGTCCCGCGCCATAGAGCTGGCAAGAGAATTTCTGCAAATTCCTGCCGCAGAGAGACCCACGGTCGAGATCGGTCACGAGCAGGGAAGTCGGGGTAAAAAATCGAACAGCGAATACGACATTGTCCAGGTATATCGCGATTGCCCCGACACCGCTCCCGTCATCCCCGAAAAACATCGACATTGCCTTGCCGGTACCTGGCGGTTTGAACGGCTCGATGGCACCATTGCCGGCTACAGCTATCGCATCGAGTTCGAGGATTCCCGAAAATCCCGCACAAAACTCATTCTCCCCCTCACCTGGTGCAGGGTTCGACACAGGGAAACGAATGTCGAGATGGATCGCTGGCATAATGCCGGGCTCCCTGCTCCCCAGCCCCTGATGGATGTCAAAGCGGTAAATCAGGCGCAATCCGTGCTCGTCCTCGAGGGGGAAAAGACACGTGATGCCGGAGAACGTCAACGGCAATCAGGAAGTCACCCCTTTGCGCGGTTTGATGCCACGACCAGCTGGCATGGCGGTACCAACCGGCTTGAGAAGATCGACTGGTCCGTCCTGCATGGCAAAGACGTGGTTTTCTGGCCTGATGCGGACGATCCGAACGAACTCACAGAAACCCGCCCCGGTTTTCGCGCTGGCGAGAAGTTGCCACTTGTCTTGCAAAGTCAGGGCGTCGTCCCGGCAAGCTACAGGCTTGCGACCCCTCATACGGATGTGGGCGGCGGATGGGATCCTGCCGATCCTTTGCCCCGGCATCTCGACCTGAGCTGGATTACTCAAAAACTTGAAACTGCGGAGGTCTATGTGAGCCCGTAAAAACATAGGCCCCGCCGAAGCGGGGCCCAGAAACTCATAAGAGCTGCACACTCTTACAACAGACCAGACATCTGCTGGTGCTGAACAAAGGGTCTTTGCTTTTCTGCCAGGCATCACTTGGTGCCTGAACGGATAGGCTCGCCTTGGTTACAGCGGCTTCGGCCCGTCTGTTTGATGTCAGTGCTCCCGTTGCTGCGAGAAGCGACCCAACATGCCTGAATATACGGGCGTGAACGGTCATGTTCAACCCCAAAATGTGACTGAGGCACGAAAAAATGAAAAACGTGACCGTTAATTCCAGAAAAACCCGACTTTCCGGGATATCACCTTCCTCGAAAGGCACATCGGCTGTTAACCGCTTTGCCTGGTTGCAAAGCCGCATCTTTCAGGCCGAAAACCTTTCTTCAACAGCCCGCCTGGTTGCCTGCGCCCTGGTGAGTTTCGTCAATGACCAGACGCTGGGCTGTTTTCCGAAAGTCGCGACACTCGCAAAATCAACCGGCCTTGGTGAAAGAACCGTTCGCAATGCACTCAATGAGCTCGCAGAGCACAATCTGGTGCTGAAGCAAAGACGTGCCACTGGCTGGTTCAATACCCGCAACACCTATCAGCTGATCGGGATTTCCAGCGAGACCAAAGCCCCTCAAACCCGACCGAAAAGAAAAATCGTACCGGCAACAGCTGCCGCTTCTGCACCGGCAACAGATTCCGCTTCCAATAGGAACACGGATTTATCAAACCCGGATAGAAGGTCGAAAGCCGATCCTCATGCAAACCAGACGACCCGAAAAAATACCGGCTCAGTTCTTCCTGCCCTCCCGCGGGATGAAAGTGAACTGATCAAAGTGGTTGTTCGCCGATGGCAGCAGCTTTCGGTCCAGCCCTGGTCGAACGACAATGCAGCCGAGCATGTCTGTCTGGCGATTAACCGCGTTGGCCTTGATGCGGTCATCGATCGACTGAACGAGCTTTCCTCTCTTCGTGCGCTCAAACGCACCGAGCTGCTCGATCATCTGCAGGCTTTACGTCCAGCTGATACATCCTTGCCGGCTGCCTCTGAAGACTGGCTTGGCAAGATGCCGGATGCCTGGGCGCGCATTGCCCGGGACTTTGCCGACAATCCCTCCGTTGACTGCCCCAACCCGCTTGCCTGGCTGAAATCGGTTACGGCCGACATCGAGGATAAAACCATCCGTTTGACCGCAGCCAATGCCGCCACGCGTGACCAGATCAGGCATCGCTTCTTTGATCTGCTCTCACGCATCACCGCCAGCCATGGTTATCAGCTGGCAAATCTCTGAAGGACCTGAAAGGAAGCCGTCATGACATCGCAAATCAAACCGCAAACCCTGATTGATCAGTTTCTGCGCTTTGCCGCCCCTACCCTGTTTGGCATGCCTGAGCGGATGGCAAATGGGCTGATGATCGTCATCTGCGCCGCGATCGCTTTTCTCGTTATGGGAAAACTTGTGATCACGACCCAAGCCTACAGCAGCATCATGAACGCCGTTGGCATCCTGTATCTGTCTGCGGCAGCGTTCCTGATCATGGGAAGCCTCCAGTATAGGAAGCAATACCAGAACCTGATGACGGATCATGTGCGAGCCGATATTTTTGACGGCGAACATCTGGTTCATCAGATGGCCGGCATTGATATCGCCACGATCGATCTTGGCATCCTCAAGAGCCGATATTTCTGGAAATTGGGACTTACAACGGTATCAGAACAACTGGTCCACGCTGTGTATCGAGCAAGAAACCTGTTTGGGCTTCTGATTTTCTGGCTACCTGCCATTATGCTGCTGTCGGGAATGGCCACCCTGAAGGAATTTCTTCAGGTCGATATCGCGCAACAGTTTCTTGTGATCATTCTCGCATGCAGCATCACTTATGCCTTTGCAGCCAGCCTGTCACAGTCTGTTTTCTCGCAACAAAGGGCTTTGGCTATCCGGGCAGAGAAAATTTTTGCCTGGTTTGGAGAGGAATTGCCCGATCAGGCGAATATCCGGATTGTGTTCACACCCGTGGCGCCGGAGAACACATCTGAACAGGCAGAAATTCCCTCAAACAAAAGCCAGGCTATCTGACATGTGCCCATGAGAAACCCCGCCATCTGGCGGGGTTTTCTTTTTCAGGGCTCGAAAGAGGTTTCAGGTTCGGGTGCCGGCGCCGGTTTCAAATCCATCCACTTGTCGATTTCATCCATGGCCAACTCCAGACTGGCAAATCGGATGGCGGGCTCCAGCTCAAGATAACAATCAATCAGTTCATCTCCGGCGAAAACCATAATGATGGTCCTGCCCCGGTAGATGACAGCGACCAGAGTAATATAGCCCGGCTCTTCTTTGGAAATGATGCCTGAATAAGTCAGATCGTCGAACTCGATACAGACTGCCGTTACGGCCGTGGCCCAGATCTGTTCTGGTGCGGGCTCCTGCCCGGTACGCTTCATCAGCAACTGCCGGGCGGAGGCATAGCTGGCAGCCCAGTTGATTGTCATCATGTGATTTCTCCAGTGTTCAAGACTACCTTCATGCTGGCATACAAGCCCAATTCGATGGGGGTTTTTCTGCCGACACACTGAAGAAATTATGGATCAGGGCTATGCAAGAGACGTGCTGTATTGAATTCTCCGCATTTCCATGATGCGCACGGCCCCATCAACCGGTTCGACATGCAGGACTGAATGAAGATAGCGCCTTACCTGCCCTACCCGATCGCCGATCATGAACAGATCAATCGCGTCATCAATCGTCTGATACCGATTTTCGATGGCCATTGAAACAGTGCAGCGGATCCCGCTTGTCATGTGAAAGCGTGTCTGTTCAAGCGTAGCCTGTGTAATGCCATTAATCACGCAGTCTATTCCTGGATGTCGCAAAGTGTGCAGAAACATGTCTTTCTGCAGTTTTGCATCTTCAGGCAGCTTCATCGTCAATACACCGGTATCCGCGATCCAGACTGCATGCGGCCCATGATCCGGTGTCAAAGCATAAGACGGCGGGCCAGAAAACGACAGCTCAGGATCTCGGATCAATTCGACCAGCATGGAGCAATTGGCATCCGGATCAGATCCGCAGACAAGAAGATTGCCTCGCTCGCCCGAGACTGATTCCAGCAGGCGCTTCTGTTCCTCACTGATAATAACCGGCAGGGGCGCCGCATCATTCACATCGGGACTGCCCTCTATCAGCTTAAGAACTGTTTCGCGAAACAGGTTTCCCTCTGCCGTTACGCCAAATTCCAGCAATCGGTCGCGAAAACCCTGATTGGAAATCTCGGTCACTTCACGATTGGCACCGTTAAGAAGTGCTGCATGACTGCGAAAGCCAAATCCCCGGGCAATGGCTTCATCAAGCCAGCCCAGCTTGGCATGCTCCAATGAAGGTATCGCGCGGAGCTGATGCTTCAGATCCCGGCGAAAGTCGATATCGGTGATTTTGGTGGAAAGAAGACGGAGTACCTGGTCGACCATGTCAAACCTCTTTTGTTTAACGCCTGGTTGACTGCAGATTACCAACCGGCCAACAAAACAGGTCGATCAGCGTAAGTAGATCAGATATGCGCGGCTTCAGCCCTGCAGCAGGCTCGGACCGGGTCCCGAGCCTTTTTATAGCCTGTTTGAACGTCCAGAACCAGCTTCTTTAACCCATCACCTTATGCAATCTGTGAGGCCGACTATAGACTGGCACATCGATTGCTATCTTTATGGGTTATAATGGCAGCACCACGGCATTCAGCCACCCAATGATCAGCTGGTAAATCTCCATCGCCTTTTGAAAAACATGGCCCAATCCAATTAGACCAACACCAACTGCAGCGCTCCTTCCCAATGTAGAGCCAAATGTTGTCAAGAATGCATCGAGTGTCATGTCGAGCTTTCCGGCAGCCCATCGACCAACGGACTGAAAAACACGCGCAGCGCGTGATATCTTCCGGACATTGGGACGTTCATGGGTAAGTTCTTCGCTGATCGTCACGACTGCGGCCTGCAGCTCTTCCTTATGTTCTGCATCAAGTTCAATATCTGAGGGAGGTTGATTGTGACCTATACCGCCGTGCCGTGCCTTGGGTGGCGCCGGCTGCTCAAGGAGCGCTCTCAGATCAGCGGCATGTCTTTGGAATGCTTGACGAACAGCCCGATCATATGAGCTGCCGAACGACGAGCGTGCACCAAGCTCCAGACGTGCATCGATCTGTTCGTGATCGGCAATCAGGTCTCTTTCACCGAACGGCGGTCGATTTGGCTGACCAAAGGGTTTATTGGTTTCAAAGAATGACGCCGCTGTTTCACCACCAAACTCCAATCCCATCCGGTCTGGATGAAGCCTACCTGGTCCCCAAACAGTCCCACCAGTGTTATGAACTTTGGAAATAACATCGAGAATGACGCTTTGATCTGCGATTTCAATGAATTCGTTGAGAATTGCATCTCTGGCTTTGTAGGTCCGGCCTCGGTCTAATGGATAACCATGGTTTTCCGCCGGGGTTATTTGACCGTCAGAAAGTGCTTCAAACATTTGATAGAACCAATGCTCGATCAACTCATGTTGTCTTTGAGGCGTAAGACTACGCACTTCTGAAGGTGATACCTTTAACTCCCGATCCCAAGGCACAGAGTAAAATACTCCCTCCCCAAGATTTGGGAAACCAACCGGACTGCGCTCAAAACCGGCTTCAAAATCGAAAAATCGATTATCTGCATCTCGTGAAGATTCAGGCTCCCCATCGTAGGCTATGTAGTCTGGATGTTTAGGGCTGGGCGCCCATTCATGCGTCCCGTCTCTTTCCACAAAGTCGATTGCCTTATCAATGACTTCTACGCCAACAACGGCTTTAAACTCGGCTTCTATTGCTTCACGGGCATCATAGGGGCCGCCGTGGATATAGAGATATCCCCCTTCACTTCCATTGTGAGATGTCCCGGCGCCCGGGTCCTCAAAACGATCGAAAAACCAATTGGTGATCAATCGCTTTTGGAACTCTTTGCTAAACCTCCGAATACGGGACGGCGTAACGTAGGCGCCAGCGCCAATTGGATTTGGATATCGCTTTCCTTGAGGTCTTGCCATCCCCTACCCCACTTATTCGTCCAAAGCCCTGACAATCTGCTCTACTTCTTGCTCGTCAAAACGTGCCCTGGCGCCAGTGCGCACTCCGCTTCGGACGGAAGCCCGGTTAAGGCGAGCTTCGAAGAACGTCCGAAAAGGCTCCCAGTCTGCATATTGGTCGGGTTCGGCCCAACACGCACCAAGGCGCCCAACCAAGCCTGCAATCCAATCCGCGGCTTGCAAGGTCTGATAGCGATGGCTTTCCACCTGAAAAGGCGGCTCGATCAGTCTTCGGCGCGGATCATCTGTGTTGTACATTGCTTGTGCAGCAGCCGTAACCAATGCTTGCCGTTGGTCATGCTCATCGAGCACAAGAAGGAAGGAAGCGCCATTGTCACAGTCTTCGTGGCAGAAGTGATCGATGCGTTTGATGGCTTCTTTCAAAACTGATAGGTAAAGCCGATTAGCATCATGTTCATCAATCGGATGTGTCTTTTCCGTACCGACGTAAAAAACCCGACCACCAATTTTCTCGATACGATTGAAAACGCGGTTCGTCATCCGTCGGACTTCTGGATACTTCTTGATATTGCGAAGGGTATATAAAGCAGCACCCTTCTTTTCCCAAGTGGCCGGATGTTCCTCTGCGCGTTTTATTTCCCAGGCAAGCAGCTCTTGTTTTCTCTGGAAAAACCAAGTACCGAATGAACGAACTTCCGTCGCTGGCAGTATCAGCCCTGCAAGCCCGAAAACCGGGCTCTCTTTGAACTTGGGATCTGTGCGGGAAATGTAGGGGCCGATGTGACCGAATTCATCCAGGTATGCAATGTACGTCACATTCCCTCCCCACAAACACGAAGACCCGCGAAAAACGCGGGCCTCGGAAAGTGTGCACAAACTTGCATTCGTGCGACACAGGTATTCTTGTACGTATTTTGTTCATAAAGTTCAACATAAATCGCACGACAAACATTGCACGTTTTTGTGACTGCGTTTTTGTTCACAAACAGCACGTTTGCACATCACGTTTTTAGCGCACTTAAATCTGCGTGCAGAACTGCAAACTTGGCAGACACGAAATCCGTACACGTTTGTGTTCGCGTTTCGCTGCAATTCGCGAAATCATGAATTGCATTAAAACGGGTATCACGTGATACCTTCCCTGCTCCATTCCATTGGAAAACCGAAAGCACTTTTCTTTAACAGCTTTCCAAACACATCAACTGGCATGGATAAATCTGCTTTCAGCCAAATTTCATGCAATGTAGCCAAGGTCAGATATTCCAGACTATTGACGTCGATCCGGTGAAGTAGTCGGTCACCATCGTGAACAAGACGTGATCGGGAAACATACAACTCTCTTAGTTGTGCCGCCAATTCAAGTCGACTGGGAATATCATCAAATAGAACACAGGCTCCATGGCGGGCCAACTGATCGGCTATACCTTCACCGCTGTAAACAAGCGCCGTTTCTAGTGCCGTAGAGAAAAACAGCAATCTGCTCTCCAGCTTTGCAGCTTGCAGCCCTCTTGCCATCCATCCGAGCGCAACTCCCAGTCTTGCACCAACAGAACCGGTTTCACTTTGAAACAATATCGTAGTCTTGGCTTGAGTATCAGGAGATTGCAACCAACTGACTAGACTGTTTTCAATGACAATCTGATAGTGGTGCATCATATTATTCTCAAACAATCTGCCGTCTGAAATTCCGAATTCACGTGTAAAGGGCTCGCGCATTTCAGTTGGATGATACATCTGCCAGCCTACTCGATAGATATCGAATTGCTTCGATATCTTGTCGCAGATCGCCAGGAATCCGCAGGCGATGTCGATATACCATTCAGCCTGAGCTCGAGCTTTACTTTGTGCACTTACGCTTTCAACACGCCAAATATAAGGGCTGGCCCACTCAGACCAGTCCATAAAACCTGAGCCCAAGCGTTCAATTTCTGCTCGAACCGTATCATTTGTTAATATTTCTACAGGTCCAATCGAAACCTTGCTACTTCCAGCAACTCTCTGGACCACTGGGTTCCTGAAAAACAATTGCTGGCGTTTCGACGAGCCGTCATCAATTGCTTTCAGGGTCTTAGTTACGATCTCCTTGAAGCGATTGTTTTTTACATCGCAAATACCGTCGCGATGTAAATTAACCACTTCATTCCAGAGAATACGATCAATTTCTCCTTCGTCCAAACCAGTCGGACCGATCTGGCGCACAATTTTTACTGTTACTTCCTGCTGGAGTTTCCGTATTTCGTGACTGGTTGACAGGCCAACACCATTGACTAGCCGCCATCCGCCTGTAAGAAGTCCGTGCCTTCGATTGCCATCATGTCTCGACTGTCGTGAGACTGTAGCCTGTAGAAATTCAGTCACACGTCTGCGAATATCCGGGTGATCGCTAATGGTTCCCGTTTTTTTCTTCTTATTACCCAAAGATGATTCCCCCCAAAACAAGATCCGTCTATATGTGGGGGCACATTTCCTTCGCAGCCCCCTACCCTGCCCCAATCATTTTATAGGATCCCATCTGCCTGAAGCTTTACGGGGCTCTTCTGGCTCATCCTCGTCTTTCAAAGCTTCAGCGATCTGTTCCCGAACCGGTTTTTGTGCCTGTTCTTGCTGTTCGCTGTAAAAGTTTGCCTGGGCCGCAATCAGAAACTCCTGCAGCAAGCCTTTTTGTTTCAGGCGTACCAGCAGACGCATATGCTGGATATCTTCACCCGAAATGCGGTCAATGCCCATTTTCAATCGGCAATAGTGATTGTCTTTTGTCCATTTGGAAATGGATGTATGATTATTTTTCTTGAGCAAAGCTGCCAGCTTGCCCTGCCAGCCATATGTTCTGCCATCATTAAGATACACACCGATATCGTGAAGTTCTCTGGGTGTTATCGGCCTGATATTGTGAACCACCATCCCTGCCCTCTCCCGACTGCTGACACCACTATAGTGCCTCAGGCACAGAAGACAATATTTATTGTGCCTGAGGCACATTATTGTCGATTTTATCATAACTTTGGTGGATTGACTGTATGATGCACCTTATACAGACAAGGCACCATTCACAGCCCTCACGCATGAGGCAGATGCCGTCCAGATGCCTTTAGCTCCTGTGGCACAGAAGACACTTATAGCGCACAATACAGATTGTACGTCTTTTGCTATATATACAGATCACACATATAATACAGTTAAAACATGAAAGGCACTTCATGCGCATATAGCGCATGAGACGTATTCACTGTATTATATGTGCGATGCGCCGTTGACGAACAGGGCGTATTAGGCGCACAATACAGGTAAGACACCTATTACATATGGTACATATAGTACATATCAGGCGCTTAATGCTGTTCACACAGATAATACACGGATAACAGATCATGTGCTTAACACCGCATTAACAGATTTAGCGCATGATGCAGATCAAACACACATGGCGCATAATGCGCCACTTGCGCAAATGGCGTATTTAACACATATGACGCCTAACGCGCGTAAATGAGGGAGCAGATCGATGACTGAAGAAGATAACTGCTGGATCATCGTGACAGGCGGCCAAAAGGGCGGCACAGGCAAAACGACAATAGCAACCAATCTGGCTACCCTGTTTGCGGCTATGGGTTGGAAAGTGCTGCTTGTAAACGCAGACAATCAACGATCGCTGGTTACATGGAATGACCAACGCGCAGAACTTGGTCGCGAAACCGTGGAAGGGCAGGGCAAAGACTTCCATGAACTTACACTTGTAAGCCAGTTTGGCAAAAATCTGCATAAGGACGTCAAAAAGCTCACGCCGCAATATGATGTCGCAATCATTGACGCGGGTGGATTCGACAGTACCGAGTTTCGTTCGGCACTCCTTGTCGCAGATGTCCTGGTAAGTCCAATAAATGCCTCGTCATTTGATACATGGACGTTGAGCCAGGTTCACGAAATTATCGAGGGCGCAAAGATCAACAATCCGGATCTGAAAGCGGGTCTCATCCTCAACCGTGTCAATGCATCATCAGTCAGTGAAGCAAAAGCCGCTTTGAGAGCCATTGTCGAGGATGAAGAGGATCCTCTTGAAAGTTTCTTCCTCTATAAAAAAGCAATTGTGAACCGTAACGCTTACAGCCGGGCTCCTGCTCTGGGCTTGACTGTACATGAAATGCCTCGTCCGGATGCGAAGGCTAAAGAGGAAATGGTAGCCCTTCAGCAGGAAATTCTCGAAATCTTCACAGCCGCATCTGAGGAGGCTGCATAAAATGAGCAAGACACCAATCATCAGCAAGCCGTTAAAAAAGCGCCAAAACACTCAGATTCTGAATACGGAAGATAGCTCTTCAAAGGCGAGTGAATTCGTATCTGGTGCCGCCGTAACAACAAGCCCAGCTGTTGTGAAAACAAGCGATAAGCCTGCCAAAATCCAGTTCGAGCGTAAGAATTTCCGTTTCTCGAAAGATGAAGTTGCCAAAATCGAGGACCTTAAGGTCAAGATCCTGTTGGCCGGTAGAGAGAAAGGGCAATCACTCTCTCTGTTCGACAATGAAATCGCCCGCCTCGGAATTTATGCACTGTCCAAGCTGACAGACGATCAACTGATTGCTCTTTGTGCTGAAATGCCTCGCGGCCGCAGGAAATGACTGAGAAGACCAGTTAAGCAGGGCAGGGGGCGTAATGCCCCCCCCTTTTTCATGTTCAATCGAGCTTATAGCCACGTAACATATTATTCCCGCTCATGAATATTGATTATTCCTGCTGTTTGTCTTATATTTAAAAAAACTGAACACCGAGCTTACTGGAGTTGGGGCGGGTTCGATCCCCGCCATTGTGCTAGCTCTGATGGCCCTTTTTGTCGTCCTGGTCGCTATCCATGCGGTCGGGCATTATTTCAAGGAGGTCACCATGAGCGAAAAATCAAAGAATTCGAAGTCCGAGACCTGCACTGTGAAGCGTTGCAAAAAATACCTGACTAAACCTTTGTACCATATCTTCGAAACCCTATGGGCAATTGGTGCTGGTGTGATGGCGACGGTGGTAACTCCGCTCCTGCTCATAGAAAAGGGATCGTCCGTGACGATCCCTTTTTCTTTTGACTTGATAAGATCAACTAAGCCGGTTTTCCCCGATTATCAAACCAGGTAGACGCAAATTTAAGCAAATGAGCATCCGGATTACGGGGGTTGGTATCGAGATCGCCAAGCCAGTTTCGCCATTCCTGCTCAATCATGTATGGATCCCAGCCAGGTGCTCTTTCTCGAATACCCTCGTAAACATCCGGGCTTACTGGCCCGTTCCAAGGTTCGGCTGAAGTCGTAGCCGCATTCATCGTCCCACGATTAACGTAGTTGACCATATCGCTCTTTTGGTCATAGTGGATCTCGTAATCTGGCAGATGGTTGCTGGCTGCCACATCCTTAACCATCTGTCGAAACCGCTTTTCGGGACTTTTTGACCCTGACTTTTTCCAAAGCATGCCGACTGATACGCGCCAGCTTTTCTGTTTGCCGCAATGCTTTCTCCCCAACTCATAAATGCGACGTTCAAGCGGTTTGCGCAGTCGGAAATAGTCGCGATGCAAGGTAAGCACTTCATTGCTCTTGATAGCATTGAAAACCCATTTGGAAAGCTCAACCTCACAGGAAATGATACGTCCATCCAAACCGTGCTTACGGCGAACAGATGACTTTTCTATCAGGCCAAACGTATCGGTCTGCTCTTCATCTCCCGTCACAATGTTCGTGCTGATGACAGTGCCCTTGATACGCTCAAGTGCATCGACCAAGGCGTCATAATCCTTTCCAGACGTCCCGCGATTGGTAAAAATCAGAAGATCACGAATGCTGATCGAGATTCGCCGACTTACAGGCTCACCGCGACGCATTGCTGCCATGACCTGGGAAATGCAGTAGATCAGGATGTCTTTGTCATAAATGGTTGCCAGCCCTTTGACGCTGGGGACAACTCGGATCCACTGATCATTATGACGATACTCACGTATCGTTGTTTCTGGCTTTTTGCTCAGAGAATAGAAGGGGTGTTCGAGCTGCGGCATGATGTCCTTCAGAACCGCGTCCGCGACATCACAAACAAAGAGATCATACTGTGGATGCCTTTCTGGCACCAAAGCGAGATCATCACCTGGAGAAATGATTTCCACGTCTTCTACGTCGATCTCGATTGCCACCCTTTACTCCCCACTTCGTGGTATCGGTGACTGATATTCGGGGTATCAATTACCAATTGTCAAGCTTCGGGGTATCAGTTACCCGAACTGATACATTCGGGGTTTTAGTTACCTTTGCCATGAGTTCGGGGTTTTAGTTACCGAAAGGCACTTTTCGGGGTATTAAGTACCATGTCGACTGAATCGCCATCATGCATGAAGTTTTTTTCGGGGTATCAGTTACCCGGCATGACACATTCGTGGTTTTGAGTACCTTCGGTTCGTGGTTTTGAGTACCGATGCAACAAGAAATAAGTGACGAGAAGGTCGATCAGCAAGTGATTGCCGACCCCGACCTTCGAAAAGTGGTAAAATGGAGTCGTGAATATAAGGGATTCGGGGTATCAGTTACCGCAGATGATCAGGAACGACAATCGGGGTATCAGTTACCATAGAACGGGGTTTTAATTACCTTGGATCGGGGTATCAGTTACCGAGACCTCAAAAAAACAACCCGCAAAGCCACGCGTGACAAGGGTTGCAGACTTATCCACAGAACCCTTAACACAGAATCATAACACAGTTATAACACCCCTAAGAGAGAGTGATGAATTTACCACCTGTGGATAACTTGCTGAAACGAAGAAAGAATGGCCTGCAGAATTCGAGGTGTCCTGCCATCAAAACAAACCTCAAAAATTCAAAAGAAGCCAGATCTCTCTGGAAACGGGATCACGACACATTCAACCGTTTCCGTCCCGGGCTCTATCTTCGATTGGCCTTCAGGAAGAAGATCGGCTTTGCCCGGCCGACGCGTCACGGAAACGGGGGAGGGAAGGGCACTAATGTCCTGGCAGAAAAAGCCGGCCAGTCTGTCCGCCACATTTTTCAGATCGTGATGCGACACATTGCTGAAATCAAGATGGCATTCCGGATCGTTCTTATCAGCCATATTCCTGCTCCTCACCGGGCACAGTCTACAGAAGTGCCCCGCAATGATGCAAAGGTCTTTGCAACCGCACAGGCATAATCACGACCTCTTTCTTCGATCTGGCTGCCTTTTCGATCCGGGCCAACGTGATATGCCATCACGGCCTTATCCCATGATCCGGTATAAGCCCGCATTTCCTTAAGGTGGTTTCCGGCGCAGCGAGCGTTAATTCGCGCTTCAAACAGATCACTCGCCTGATCGGCACATGATTTACCCAGCCAGCGCCAGTGGATCTGGAAACAGCCAAGATCGAAGCTGTCACTTTCAGATTGAAGTCGATGCACGGCGATCTCTGCATCCCTGCGCGTCGCATATCGTTTGGCTCTGCCCCGGTCATTGACGGACCATGGCCACATGACGCCATGAAAACGGCTCTCACGTATTCCGATAGCGACAAGCAATCCTGCGGGTATGCGCAATTCATTCTCGATCAAGCGGGCTGCTTCGAGGCATGTATCGCCTGCATATGCCGGTGAGGAAAAAAAGCACAGAAGTGCCAGGACAAAACGATGACGTGTCACTGGAACTCTCCCCGCAACCACCGGCTCAGAACCAGCAGGCCGACAATTACCAGTGCGATCAGCAGCCATCCCCATACAGCGCGAAGAACGATATAGCGGAAATTTACCCAGAACCAGTGCCTCCACCCGCGGAAATCCGCACGAAACGGGGGCCAGAACTGATGTTGCAGAGCCTGCCAGATGCGGTTGATCTCGCGCAGAAAGCCTGCCTTCAAGCTTTTGTACATACCTACCCCTTTTGCGACACACCTTTTTGATCAAGTGATACGCGTGACGTCGATACTGACACGCTGAATGAAACATGTGACACGCCTTTTAGCCTGCCTGCTACAATCATGGTGCTGCATTTTTATCTTTCAATACATGACGGCAAACCGGCATGTTCTTTTAATAAATGTCTCAAATGCCGCTCAAACCAACGCCTTGACCGCCATTTTCCTAAAATACTAATCCCTCAAAAAGTCTTTTGCAGGATTAGGGATTTGTATGACATTTATTTGTTCATTGAAAGATAAATTATCTTTTGATACCCATATGTATGACGTTGGTATTTGGGGGAGATGGCTTTCAATGACAGGGAAGCTGGAGAGGACCGTGAAATCCGTTCGGTTGGGGACAGATGTCATCGACAAGATCAATGACAAGGCTGGCAGACGCGGGTTTTCAAGCTTTGTCAGGAAAGCAGTCGAGGCGCGTCTGGGGAGTCAGGATGAAACCGTTTTCACGGAAGAAGAGCATGCAACTGTCAAGGGTTTGACCAGGCAGTTACAGGCTGTTGGCACGTTGCTCAATCAGGTCACCATTCGTGTGCACAGTCTGTTTGGGGCACAGCCTGAAAATCCGGCCGGCGTCGAAATGGCGGATCTTCGCAAGCAGATCGATACTGTCGAGAGTGTTTCCGCCCAGGTTCGTTCGGTGGTGGGGGAAGCCCAGAGCTTTCTCGCCAGTAAAGGCGAGAGGAAGTCGAAATGATTTCCGGGGGAAACACTTACCGAATTCGCTCAGTAGGAGAGGGGTGGGACCAGGGCTCCGGCCAGTCTGTTGTCGTCAAGCATACGTCTTCCCCCGCCAAAACATCCAAAGCCGTCGGTGCCCTTATTGACTACATTGCTTGCGCGCATCGATCTGTTTCCCGCCCTGCCATGCATCTGGACCTTTATGACGAATTCGGAGCGATTGTTCCTTTCGGGCAACGTCGGGCGCAGCTGCGCAACTGGCATATTCTGTCAGATGCCGATAATCGCAAACCGGGCCGCGAAGGATCCTCACCAGATGATATGCGGCGATATCAGGCGCATCATCTGATCTGGTCGATTGATGCCGGCCAGGCCGGATTGAGCGATGAAGATGCCGAAGCACGCATGCAGGCGATTACCCGCGAATTCATTTTCCAGAATTTTGCGATGGAAGGCCGCCCCGTATTATGGACGATACATCGAGACAAACCCGGCCGTCCGCATGTCCATATGGTGATTTCGGGTTTCGATGAAGACGGCCGTGCTCTTGCACTGGATCGGTCCCGCCGTAAACTTGATGATTTCTGCGCCGATATTGCACGGCTTGGCAGGGTTTACGATGTTCCGCTTGTCTTCAGCCGTCGGGAAGACCGTCCCGGACTGCGTTCCCGCATCTATCAGGGTGTCGATACCCTGCGCAGCAATCGCAAACGGGTCAGCTATGAGCGATCGACAGATCTTCGCGAACGGGCACCGATCTGGTGGCGCGCACACTCGCAACATCTGCTTGAAACTTTATCGGATATCGAAAGTGGCAGGGAAGTCAAACCGCGACCGTATCGCCGGCGCGGCGACAGCCTTGATCTGCCGGGAGAGATGTTTGACGGTATCTATGCCGATCCGCGCGCCGCGGCAGAGAGATTTGCGCGAATGGTGTCCGGGAAAGGCGATGGAAAAGAACGCGCTCTGGCAATCTGGTATTTTCTGCATCGACCTGAATATTTTGGCCATCCAGCTTCACGGAAATTCCCGGATTTTGACCTGCGCCGGAAGATTGCCGAGAGCCTTGGCCGTATCACTCATTTTCCACGTCTGGCACCTGCAAACAATGGTGACGCCTGGCGTGATCTTCTTGCCTTCAGGCGTAAACGCCGGCAGGGCAGGGACATAGATGGCATTCGCCGCTCGCTTGAAGAATTGGCGACGATTGCCGACGACAACGGAGTAAATCCGTTAACCGTTAGCAGCATTCGTCTGGTGGTCCGGGAGGCCGCGGAGACAGCCGCGACATTCGACAATGCAAAACCCCGTGGGGCGCGTCGAACCTGGCCATCTCTGTTGTCGACGAATGGTCTGTCGCTATTCAAGAGGGATAAGTGATGCCAACACCGGTTCTTGTGTGCGGATATCTGCCACATGCAGAGGAAACAGTCGCACAACGTGTTGAGGATGCCCCAGACTGGCGCGAAGCTGTCCGGTCGGTAAAACGACCCTTTGCCGGGGAAATGATGTTTGTTGTCGCCCTTGACGATCAGTCACGACGATCGCCAGAGGGGGTTTGGGAGAACCTGCCTCTGGTGGAAACGCGCTGGACAAGAAAGGAACTGACGGATCGGTTTCCTTTCACGATTATCGGCTTCAACAATATGAGCATGGAACCTCTCATGCTTCATGTCGAGGGCGGTAACTGGATCATTGCCGCGCAATGCGTTGTTGCCGAGAGAAACCAGGAAGGATTTCATTTCGTTGCCGCCTTTGAAGGGTTCATACCTCAAAGTGATGTGCTGGGATCCTTTACGGTTGTGGATCGGGATACTTTTGGTGACGCTGCATGATCACCGGTTACCTGACCGAAAAGCACACCCAGGCAGCCGTCCTGGCCCGGGCTTTGGGCGGAAAACCGTCTGCCGCAGAGAAGTCGGCAGGTTTTTACAGGATCGGCGACAATATCATTACATGGGCAGCCGGCCATCTTTTCCGGCTTTTTTCGCCGGAAGAATATGACCCCGCGTTAAAAACCTGGTCATTTGACAGCTTGCCGTTTCCTTTCAGGGATTTCAGATATTGTGTGGATGCGGAAAGCTCCAACGGTGCGCTCAAGGCCCGCCAGTTCCGTATCATAACCGATCTCAGCAAGCAGGTTGATCGCTGGATTATTGCGACGGATGACGATCGGGAAGGGGAAGTGATCGGGCGACAGGCCCTCGAATTCGCCGGCTGGAAGAGAGATATAGGCCGTCTGATCTTTTCTGCAGTGGATGAGCGTACCTTTCGCAAGGCGCTTGGAGCAGAAAAGCAGGCAAGTACCTTTGACGGCAGATATCGTGAAGGTCTGACACGTGGTATCGCCGATTTTGTCATCGGTCTGGAAATCACGAGAGCCAGTCACCTTGCCTTCAGTCAGGGAGATCGGCGATCGATTGTGGTTTCCGGCGGCCGGGTGCAAAGTCCGGTACTGTCACTGATAGAAGATCGATGTGCTTCCATCCGCAACTTCAAACCGGAAGATTATTTTGAACCGGCGCTTGTTTGCAGTGTTGGTGGCAGCTCTGTGGAGCTCATCCATTCCCCTGATCCGAAAATCTTTGACAGATCACTTGCGGATCGCATCGGCGCATCTGTTCCCGATCGCATTTCCCTTGAAGTTTTGACAAAGCCGGGCAGGAAAGCGCCACCAAGGCTCTACAATTCAAGCTCACTGTTTGGGGATGCTGCCGATCATTTCGGCTGGGAATCAGCACATACACTGGCTGTCGCCAACCGGCTGTATCTCGATGGCCACATCCTTTACCCCCGATCGGACTGTGAATATCTGCCCGAGAGCATGGCAGCGGAAGCCGGATTGCTGCTTGATCGCCTGGGACAGGTTGAGGAAATCTGTCCTGAAGGCTCGGCAGGTATTCTGGATGCCGGCTTCAGGGTGCGAGACGACATCTACAATGACAGAAAGATAACGGCGCACACGGCCATTATCCCGAATGTCAATCGTCTGAAGAGCACCAATCTTGATCTTTCTGCATTTGATCCAGACGAAAAGCAGCTCTTCATCATGATCGCCAGACGATTTCTGGTATCTCATCTGCCTGATGAGGAGTTTCTGCAAACCAATGTGTCATGGACGGCCCCGGGTGGGGAGATATTCCGGACCACCGGCAAGGTTGTGACCAAGCCAGGCTGGAGACGTTTATATCAGGCTGCTGATGAAGATGAAGAGGCTGGTTCTGAAAGTGTGAATATCAGGTTGCCAATAGAGCTGCAGGATGGATTGACGGTTCATGTTAGTGACTGTTCCATCAAAAGGAAAAGCACCCGTGCGGCACCCTGGTTTACGGAAAAGTCTCTTCAGGCGGCTCTTGAGAAATATGGGTTTGGAACGCCGTCAACTTTTGCCGAACATATCAAGGGCCTTCGCGCGCGGTTATACATCGCCGGATCCGTCAAGAAGATCGAGATAACGGGTAGGGGATCAGAAATCGTCAAGGGGTGGCGTAAGACTGTTCCGGAACTGCTTTCACCTAAAATGACGGCCTATATTGAAACCCGATTGCGCGAGATCGAACAGGGCAAAACGGGCATGGCTGATGTCATTGCTGAAATCCGCCAATTGTCGGCCAGATGGGTTGAAGCTCTTCGTCAGGCACCCGCGGATCTGGTGGATATCTCCCGAATTTCCATATCACGTCCCCCGACCTTAAAGCAGAAGGCTATGGTTCGGCGGGCCGCGGAAATGCTTGGCATTCCCGTATCGAAAGAAATTCTGCAGGACCGTGATGCCTGTTCTGATTTTCTCGAACAGCACAGGCAGAAGCTGGATGAAGCTTTCCGGGTTCCTTCCGGGGAAATGATTGCGCTGGCACGTGCGATCACGCATGGAAATCCCGAACTCGAACTGTCTGAAGAATTGTTGTCATCGCGGGAAGCTCTTTCGGAATTCATCAACAGGCACCGGGAACATGCGGTCTTCAAGCCTTCTGACAAGCAGCTTGAACTTGTTCGAAAGCGGGCAGGACAGTTGGGGATTGCCGTACCACAGAATGTTTTGTCGGATGCCAGGCGCCTGTCAGTCTGGATTGAAGAACATCCAGTTCCACCAAGCTCAAAACAGCTTCAACTTGCACAAAAACTGGCATTGGCCAGCAAGATTGAGCTTCCGCAGGACTGCAAATTCAATGCGACAAGGTGTAGCGCCTTTATCCAGAATCATTTTGTGGCAAGGGAGCGTAAGAAGGCAAAATGACTGTATTTAAATCCCTGGGAATTGCGCTGCTGTTGACACCGATCCTGTTTCGGATGGCCTTGGCGCAGGATGTTGAGCCGATCGATTGCACGGATCCGTTATCCTATGGTCAGAGTTTTGACGCATTGAAGGCCTGTCGATCGCATCGACCCCGTTATATTGAATTTCAGGGTCAGCGGGTTCGCATTGGCGCCGAGATGATGATTTGCGAACTGGAAAATGAAGTTTCTCCAGTTCCGGAACTTGTCAAATATTGCGAAAAATTTATCCAGGAGTTTCCTTCACGTTCTAAAGACCTGTCTTCAGAGGTGATGAATGCTGTCCGGTTCGCGCGCACGACGCTGATCCAGATTGAAGGTGTTCCGTTCTTCCTGTCTCAAATTTATGATCCGGACAGTATTGCCGAACGCATGTTCGGGAGTGGGGCGTGGGAAAAAGCCCGCGAAATTCTTGATATTGCTCCTGCCCAGTTGTTCTATGACCGTAAACTGTCCCTTCTACCTTTCGGCGCGGAAGGAGAGCTCATCGAGCTTCCGGATCACAGGTTTGCCTGGACCGGCGAACTTAAGGTCCGGCTTTACCGAAACATTGTCACTGATGGTGAATATGCCATCGAGCTGATTGCAGAAACCAGGGAAAATCTGTTCATGGAGCTCGCTTTCGATCCGGAACGGGCAAATGATATAAGCCCTCTTGGCGTGTATGTTACTTCTTTTGATATGAACCGGGCGGGACTACTCGCATGGGTAGAGCAGCAAATTGAGTAAAGCCGGTTCAGGTTCCCAGCTTGCTGCGGATCTGCTGGCGAACCTGTTTGATGTATCTGTCGGAAGTCTCCAGCTGTCGGGCGATTTCCTGCGTGCCAAGGCCGCGGCAGACAAGCTCGTATACTTCATTTTCCCGTGGAGACAATCCGGTATAGGTTCGCCGGATTCCGGCACTGCTGTCGGCATCGACGAATGTCAGTTTCTTGCCCTGTTCAATCTCGGATATGGCATCGGCAAGGTCGGAGAGATGAAATTTCGTCTTTGGCAAAAAGCCATTGGCCCCGGCACTCATGGCATAGGGGGCATCCTCGGGCACGAATGAGCCTGTCCAGACGATGATGCAGCTTGTAGGGGCGACTTTGCGGATTTCGCGTAATCCACCCATGCCGACCGCTCCCGGAATGCGCAGATCAAGGAGAATTGTGTCGATTGGTCTGTACTGGTCGATCACCTGAAGTGCGTCGGGCAGATTGGCTGTCGAGTGGATTTCGGCATCCCCGAACAGGATGCGTCCGGACTGCACCAGCATTTCTCTGGTGATATGTTCATCTTCGACGATCAAGACTTTCTTCATGCGGAACAGGCCCGAAGAGTTGGCTACAACCAGTGCGAAAGTGGCCTATCCTTTGGAGTGGGAAGCACGACTTCACTTTTGTCTTTTGGTAACACTGACCTAGTGTCATACAAAAATGGGGGATTGAATGAAAGTGGTGCGACTACTCGCACTGGCTGTATTGGCGGGCTTTCCCTGCTTTACAGCTGGTGCCACGGAACCGGTGCTGAAAGTGACAACCGAAATTGGTTCGCATTCTTATGCACTTAGCAAACTTGACCGTTTTGATCAGAATGTCATCTCGACACGAACGACCTGGTCTGATGTGGAAAAAAAATTTTCCGGGCCGCTCGTGCGAGATGTCCTGGCCGATTCCGATATGCCCCTGGATGCCGGATTTGTCCTGGCAAAAGCATTGAACGGTTACAATGTGCGCATACCGGTCAGTGAATTTATCGATACGGATGTGATGCTCGCGACACGGGTCGATGGAAACAGGATCGCACTGGAGGATCGTGGTCCGTTACGGATCATTTATGATTATTCGACAGTCGGTCCGGTCAAGGATTCCTTCTGGGTCTGGATGCTTGATGAAATGGTACTGGTGGCAGAATGACGCTCAGAACCATTCTGGCTTTTGTTGCAACAGGCCTGGTTGTGCTCGGATTGTCGGCCGCTCTTTTTAAAGTGGCTATGGAAATCGAGGAGGAAGCTGACCTCACGAGCCGCTGGCATGCAGAAGCGATCTGGCAGATCAGTCAAACGGAACGCGCCCTGCATCGATTTGCGCTGGCTTTGCGTGACAGCGATGATTTTGTGACTGAGGGCGCCATATATATGGGGCAGGGGCGCATGTTGCCTGAAATGCCGATTTTCGGTCAGCTCCGGCTGGGTCACGAAGAAATTTTGAACTTTGGCCGACAGGTGGAATGGACCGGCAATGCCATGAGGGCCGGTAATCCGGAAGCTTTGAAAATCCTTCTGGCAGAGCAGTCCGAGTTGCTCTCGGCCATTGCCATGGAATTTGCGATCCGTGATGACGCTTATCCGGATTTGTTCATTTCCCAGCGCAGTATTTTTCATCGCTGGTTCGTCGGCCTGCTGACCCTTCTGGCTCTCTCGTCAATTGCCGTTATGGCGCTTTACTACAAGAATGCAGAGCTGCGTTTGTCCCGGGCCGAAGAAGCCCGTTTGCATATGGAAAGGCTTGGCTTGTTTGCCGCCGGGATTGTTCATGAATTCAATACCCGACTTCCCGGCCTGCGCTGGGCCTTTGACCGTGCGATCATGGGAGATCCGAAAAAGGAAGCTGCAAGCGCTTATGCCCTGATTGATCATATGGCCGAATTGACCGGCAGGTTGCTCCTGCTGGCACGGGGGACATCCCATATCCGGTCAGAAGAGTTTTTGCTTGAAAGCTTTATTGAGCGGGAGAGCGTTTCATTTGCCGAGATTCTGGGGCCGGGCATCAGGCTGGAGAGTTCTTCCTGTCGCGGGACAGTGGTTTTTGATCCTGTACAGTTACGTTCAATTCTCAGCGAAGCGTTTGCGAATGCGCGCGATGCCATGGGTGGAGAGGGGACAGTCCATCTTGCCTATGGCAGGGGGCGCCTGACTGTTCGCGATACAGGACCAGGGATCGCGAAAGAAAATCTGGAGCTATGTTTCGAGCCCAGTTTCACGACAAAAGGAACAGCCGGCACCGGCCTGGGGCTGGCTGTAATACGTAACATTGTTTCCTCATCGGGGGGGAAGGTTACGTTGGAAAACCATAAGGGTGGTGGAACCAAACTGATTATAGATTTTTCGGCCGGGGAGACTTGAGGAATGCTTGCGGGAACGCTTGAAAAGCAGAAATGCTATGACATTGTATTATATGTAACTTTGCCGGAACTGTCCCGGTTGCGCAGGATCTATGGAGCTTCACACATTCGCTATAGACGCGAGAATGGCAAGCTGATCGGGCTTGTATCCTGCCGCTTTAAGTATGCAGATAGTCTGCGGGACAAGTATTCCGATCGTCATGCCCAGGAGCACTATTCTGTCTGGTGGCAGGAATATGAAGCGCAACAGGATGAGCGTCAGTATATGGGAGAGGAACCCATGGATGCAGAGGCATATCTTGCGGCCTTTCCTGAATACATGCTTGAACCTGAATACCCATCCCTGCCAGAGGCAGATATGAAGGACATCAAAAGACGTTTTGCCTGATTTCAATTCGGGCGTTAACATGGGTTGAATGATCCGGTCGGGCTGGGACCAAATCTAAATTTTGACTGGCGCATTACCCCATTTGTTCCTGGCTCAAACTGTCATTTGGGAGAGTGTATGACCTTAGCCGGCTTTCAGGAACGGCAGAGAATTGCCGATTTGCTTTCATCCGATGCAAAAGAGAGCATTCTCGCCGATGTCCGCTCCGGTTTCACCTGCGACAGGCAAGTTGTTTTACGTGTTTGTCGGTCAACTCATCTGCTGAGTGGCATTTTCCATCCCACGACTGCCCGTTAATCCCTGATGCTTAAAATCTCCTGCTGGCAGGCAAAAGACCTGTTGGGGGAGATTTCATGTTCAAGACACCAGGGAGATAATATGCGTTCTGAACATATGGAACTCGAAAAATCATGCGGCGAGCTTCTCGCTGAACTGACAAAGCTGGGTGCAGATCCTGTCTATCGTGAAGCCCAGTTTTATCTGAACGCAGCGCATCAGGCGCTGCGTTCCAAAACAGACCTGCAAAAACAACCCGGTTAGGGCTAAAGTAATGGATACGAGCAGGGAAGGGCCGGATTACGGCCCTTCCTCTATATTTCGGGGGGAGAGAGTATGAATAAAACAGCATCGCCTGGCCGCAATCGCCGCGGGCGCCGCAGTCGAGATGTGTCGAAACTCGGACCAGATCCGGTTGATCTTCATGTTGGTAAGCGGGTGCAAATGCTGCGTGTGTTTCACGGCATGGGTCAACAGGCATTGGCCGACGCTGTTCATCTGACCTTTCAGCAGATCCAGAAATACGAGCGCGGCATCAACCGGATCAGCGCCTCCAGGCTGTTTGACTTTTCCCTGATTTTCAGCGTGCCGGTCGGTTTCTTTTTTGAGGAAATGCCTGATGAGGTCCGCAATCAGGCCGTTTCCGAACGATATCTGACGTCGGCGAAAGATGTCACCTTCCCGCTCAATCCCCTGCAAAGACGTGATTCTTTAGAGCTGCTGCGGCATTTCTACCGCATAGAGGATGAAGAACAACGCAAGCGGATCTGCGACCTGGTCAAATCCATGTCGAAACGTCCTACAGAAGATGCGCCGGGATGATCATCTGAAGCGAGGTATGTCGCTCCAGCGGGTCGTATAGCAGGGACTGCGGTTGTCCGACCGGGTAAACCAGTCGACGCGGCTTCGCGGCAACCTGCCGATGACCACGGAATCACGACCGAACTTTTCTTCCAGTCGGTCGATGGAGGTCATCAGCGGCGAGGTCGATATCGGTGCCGGTGTAAACAGGTCCCGAGGGGCAGCTTCAGGTCGACAGAGATCAAGCAGCATGATTCCGGCTTTCTTTACCTGAAGGCTCGGTTGCCAGAGGCGAACGACATTCTGGCCAATAGCCATGCAGATATGTCTGGTGTCGTTCGAGTACGGCAGTAGACCGATATCGACCGCGCGCGAGAATTGCGGCCGATCCGGACGGAACCGGTTGCCCAGGGCAAAAATCTGTATCCGACCGGAGACGAGCCCAGCCCGGCGCAGTTTGAAGCAGCCGCGGCCGGCAAAGCTGAAAAGCAGATCAGAGAGCGCGTCAGGGGACGTGATCTCACTTGCAAGCGATCGAGATACGCAAATCGTCTGTTTGTCGGTCGGGCTGTCATCCAGCGGGAAACAGCGTTGACACCGCAGCTCACGGACCGTTTTAAGGCCGCACACGGCCATTATGTCTCGCGCTGACCTGTCTGGCATGTCCCGAAGCTGCCGGGCATTCTGTATGCCTAAAACGGACAGCTTGCGGGCATATTGGCGGCCGATACCCCAGACATCGCCAACCTCTGTTCGTTCAAGTGCCAGATCGATCCAGTCCGGGCGATCGAGGACCAGGACGCCGGCAGCTTTGACGGATTTCTTTGCCAGCCGATTGGCCAGTTTCGCAAGCGTCTTGGTGTGGGATATACCTATTCCGACTGGAATGCCGGTTTCGCGATAGATCCTGTCCTTCAGCGCCCGCGCCCAAATGGTCAGATCGGGCAGGGGCCAGTCTGACAGATCGGCAAAGATTTCATCGATCGAATAGACTGAGCTTTCCGGCACAGCGGATGAAACCAGTTCCATGACGCGTCGGCTGATATCACCATAGAGCCCGTAATTACTCGATTTCACGATCACGCCGTGCTGGCGCACGAGATCTTTGATTTCAAAAAGCGGTTGCCCCATTTTGATGCCAAGGGCCTTGGCTTCATTGTTATGTGGAATTAGAGAGGTAGGCGACAAGTTCCCTATTCTGAATTAACTGAATAGCCCCTGGAATTGTAGACACCCGGATTGATCAGATTTGTCGTCTTTCGAATTCGACGGGTGACAACATCCCATTGGTACTATGTTTGCGCTTCGGGTTATAGAACATTTCTATGTAGTCGAAGACGTCCTGACGTGCCTCATCCCGTGATTTATAAACCCTGCGGCGGATGCGTTCGCGTTTAAGCAAGTTAAAGAAACTTTCGGCAACAGCATTGTCATAACAGTTTCCGCGGCGGCTCATACTATGTTCCAGATCGTGCTGACGAAGGAAAGCGGCCCAGTCGATGCTGGTATATTGGGAACCCTGATCAGAATGGATCAGTACCCTGTTCTTTGGCTTTCGCCGCCAGACGGCCATCAGCAATGCTTGCAGAACAACATTTGTATCTTGTCGCTGCTTCAATGCCCAGCCAACCACCATGCGGGAATAAAGGTCAATGACGACGGCAAGATACGCAAATCCTTCCTGTGTCTTGATATAGGTGATATCGGTCACCCAAGCGGTATTTGGTCTGGCGGTATCAAACTGCCGATCCAGTTTGTTGTCAGCGACGACAGCCGGTTTGCCGCCATATTTGCCGGGACGCTTCTTGTAACCGATCCGCGCGCGTATGCCTGCATTGCGGGCCAGTCGGGCCACACGGTTCGGGCTGCAACGCTCTCCCATATCCATCAGATCATCATGGATCTTGCGGTAGCCATATACCTGACCGCTATCTTCCCATATCTGGCGAACAAGCGCGGTCTGCCTTTGGTCTTCCAGAAACCGGGCGCTGTGTGGTTTCTTCTGCCAGGCATAAAAGCCACTGGGATGAACCTGCAAACACCGGCACATGGTGCGGACCGAATAGACCCGGCGATGCTGGTCAATAAACGCGTACCTCATTTTGCATCCCTGGCGAAGTACGCGGTTGCCTTTTTTAGAATATCGCGCTCCTCGGTGATCCGGGCGAGTTCTTGCTTCAGGCGGCGTATCTCGGATGATTGTTGATCAGCTTCAGCAATCGCATCAGGGGACTTGCTGAACTTCTTCCTCCACACATACAGGGAATGTGTGCTGACACCGAGACGTGCAGAAACTTCCGCTACTGAGTAGCCTCGTTCGGTAATCTGGCGAACGGCATCAATCTTGAACTCATCGGTAAAATGACTCTTGGGCATCGTAAACTCCTTGCCTCAATTTATAGGCTATCGGGTGTCTACAATTCCAGGGGCTATTCACACAAAAACTGTTCAGTCAAATTATATAGGTGGTTAGAAGATAAGTGCATCAACACTAATTCGATGAAAATAGATTTCTGGCTACCAAGTGTAAAAAGTCGACAGATGAATTTTGGGAACGGATCAGAAGAGATTTAAAGTTCTGAGTGCTGGCTGGTATGTCATTTAAAATGGGCGAGGGGTGAACTGTCGTGTATTAAAGTCAGCCTTGTCTGGTTCACCCCTCGCCCAATCAGTCAATATTGGGATGCTAGTAACTTGCTCGACGTAACCTCAGTGCATTCGCAATGACTGATACCGAGGATAAGCTCATGGCTGCAGCTGCAAACATTGGTGAGATGAGAATGCCAAAGAACGGATAGAGCAGACCCGCAGCAACAGGCACACCGGCTGCGTTATAGACCATCGCAAAGAAGAGGTTTTGCCGGATATTGCGCATCGTTGCTTCCGAGAGTTCTCGGGCTCTAACAATCCCGCTCAAGTCACCTTTGACGAGGGTGAAACCAGCACTTTCAATTGCAACATCAGCGCCCGTACCCATCGCAATTCCGACATCAGCCTGAGCAAGAGCAGGGGCGTCGTTGACGCCATCACCTGCCATGGCTACCTGATGGCCTTCAGCCTTGAGTTCCATAATTAAATTGGCTTTGTCTTCTGGGGAGACATCGGCCCGAATCTCGTCAATGGAAAGTTTATTGCCAACGGATTTTGCTGTTCGTTGGTTGTCACCGGTTGCCATGACGATTCTGAAGCCTTGCTTCTTGAGCGCCTTTAAAGCCTCCAACGTCGTGTCCTTGATCGGATCGGCTACGGAAATGAGCCCGGCAATTCTTCCATCAATAACGACATGCATTACCGTCTCCCCCATATCTCGCCGATCATTTGCTGTTTTATCAACAGCAGAATGATCGATATTGAGAGTCTGAAGGAGTTTGCTATTACCTAGGGCAACCGACTTGCCACCCACCTTTCCGGTGACGCCCTGACCGGTTACAGCTTCAAATTCCTCTGCCTTATCAAGGGACAATCCGCGCTCCTGAGCAGCACTGACAATGGCGTCAGCCAATGGATGTTCGGATCCCTTTTCCAGCGCCGCAGCGACAGAAAGAACTTCCTCCTCCTGAAAATCCGGTTGGGCGATTACACCTGCAAGTTTTGGTTTACCCTCTGTCAAAGTCCCGGTTTTATCGACAATGAGCACATCGATCTTCGCAAATCGCTCCAAGGCCTCTGCATTTTTAATGAGCACACCAATTTGTGCACCACGGCCGGTCGCTGTCATGATTGACATCGGCGTTGCCAAACCAAGGGCGCAGGGACACGCAATGATCAGAACAGCAACCGCTGCGACAAGCCCGTATGACAATGACGGATCGGGCCCCCAGATGGCCCAAGCGACGAAGGCGATCAAAGCAACCAGGATAACAGCAGGCACAAACTTGCCTGCAACCGTGTCTGCAACCTTTTGGATTGGCGCTTTGCTTCGCTGAGCATGGGAGACCATATCAACGATTTGGCTCAAGACAGTATCTTTGCCAACCCGTTTGGCCAGGATGATCAGGCTGCCATTTCCGTTGATTGTTGCTCCGGTGACATCGTCATCTGGATTTTTTTCAATTGGAACGGGTTCACCCGAAATCATGGATTCATCAACTGACGACCGTCCTTCAACGACAACGCCATCGACAGGTATCTTGTCACCTGGGCGAACCCTCAAACGCATTCCGACGGTTACATCCTCAAGAGGAACTTCTCGTTCAGAACCATCATCTTCAATAATGCGGGCTGTTTTCGCAGCAAGACCCAATAACGCTTTGATTGCCGAGCCGGTTCGTTCCCGAGCCCCCAATTCCAACAGTTGGCCAAGAAGCACAAGTACAACGATGACAGCTGCAGCTTCGAAGTACACACCGACATGTCCCTGTGCATCTCTGAATCCATCAGGAAAAATGTCAGGAGAAATCACTGCGACGACGCTAAATATATAAGCTGCGCTAACACCCATCCCGATCAATGTGAACATGTTGAGAGAACGGTTCACCACAGAATTCCATCCACGAACCATGAATGGGAAGCCAGACCACAGGACGACAGGCGTTCCAAGAATTAACTCAACCCAAAGAGTAACGCGTTCTCCAATCATTTCTCGGATGAAACCCAAACCAACAAAGGGCCCCATCGTTAGGACAATCAGCGGCACCGTAAGAGCTGCGCCTAACCAGAATCTCTTTTTGAAGTCTTGAATCTCGGGGTTTGGTTCCTCATTTTCTGTTGGTATATCCATCGGTTCCAGTGCCATTCCGCAGATCGGACAGGAACCAGGTTCGGATCGTATGATCTCCGGATGCATCGGGCAGGTGTAGCGGCGAGAAGCGGATGACGAAGCGCTGTTTGCAGCAGATGTCTCTTCCTTTGCGGATAATACGCTTTCAGGAGAGCTATCGAACTTGCTCTTACATTTCTGGGAACAGAAGTAATATGTCTCATCGCCGTACGGTGAGCGTGGTGTATCGGAATCCAGCGTGACCGACATGCTGCAAACAGGATCGGTTGCATGTTCTGCTTGATCCGACGTTCTGTGATTATGCTGGTGCTTTTTATGATGATGCTCAGACATGGTCTGCTTCCTGCTGTTATGCCTCAATGTCACTGCGGTTTATCAATGTCCTGAGTGATCGTGACTGTGCGCCTTGGCCGATTGGTTTATCCGGTTTGACAGGAACCAACGTTCAAAAATGAACACAGCAACAATCATCAAGGTTGCAATGAGAACAATGGATGGGTCGCTTTGCAATTTCATGCCGGCGAAAACGAGCAATACGATGATGTCGAAGACAATCGCTGTAATCATAACAAAGCCGCGTGCACCTATTTCCTGCCGTAGATACTTAAAACATCCCCAGTGGATGAGCACATCCATGACGAGATAGAAAAACACTCCAAGTGAAGCGATCCGGCTTAAATCAAAAAAGATTGTCAACAGCGCTGCCACGACAACCGTGTAAACAAGCGTGTGGTCTTTGATTGAACCGGACATTCCAAAATGACTGTGTGGGATCATCTCCATATCAGTCAGCATCGCGAGCATTCTTGAGACAGCAAACACGCTTGCAAGTAAACCGGAGGCCGTCGCAACGACTGCGAGCAGCACAGTCAGATAAAATCCGGTAGGGCCCAATGCAGGCGCTGCGGCTTCGGCAAGGGCATAGTCTTTGGCTTTTATCAGTTCATCCAAGCCAAGACTTGAGCCAACAGCGAGCGCCACGAGAATATATACGACAACGCAAATCAGGATTGAGAACGTGATCGCACGGCCAACATTCTTGTGAGGGTTCACGATTTCAGCGCCGCTATTCGTGATCGTAGTGAATCCTTTGAAGGCTAGAATTGAAAGAGCAATTGATGCTACAAAACCGGCTAGAGGAAAACTCGCGCCGTCAGTTGATGACGGCTCGAACGAATATCCACCAGCCCACAGAGCTGCAATTGCAAACAAAGCAATTCCACCGATCTTCAGTGTGGCCATGACCATTGAAAACACACCAACCGATTTGTTGCCAGCTCTGTTGACAGCATATGCAAAAATGATCAGGCAGACACCCAAGATCGGTATCAGAACTTCACTATCTGTCAGGTCAAAAGCCCGCAAAACATAGGTTCCGAATGTTCTTGCGACCAAACTCTCGTTGATGACCATCGAAAAGGCCATCAGCAATGCTGCGCCACCTGCTATGGCTCCCGGCCCGTATGCTTTTTGAAGAATCATTCCAATCCCGCCCGCTGACGGGAAGGCGTTTGACATCTTGATGTAGGTATAAGCACTAAAAGCAGTGACAAGTGCGCCAAACAGGAACGACAACGGGAACCACTTTCCTG
The DNA here is from genome assembly GCF_032921865.1 of Thalassospira lucentensis. NCBI lineage: Bacteria > Pseudomonadati > Pseudomonadota > Alphaproteobacteria > Rhodospirillales > Thalassospiraceae > Thalassospira > Thalassospira lucentensis. The sequence continues at coordinate 66,274 of NZ_CP136683.1, read as the reverse complement.
CAAGTTCGGCAATTTGTCCGGTCAAAGCAAAAATTCCTGCTCCGATCATAACACCGGTGCCCATGGATATGGCGCCAAGGAGCGAGATACTGTTTTTTTTGTATTCTGACTGATGGTCCATCCCTGCCTCACATTTGATGTTGTTGGTACATAATGCCGTTTGCTTCCTGCAGCTCGCGTATATAACGAATGATCCGCGATACCTGTTCCGAACTTACCTGAGGTTGGGCTGGCATATCGCCGAAGGGCCAGTGATGTTGTTTCGCCCCGTTTTGAACAGCTAGATAGAATGCGCGATCTGAATGATGTCCCGGATTGTAGATTCTGTGCATCAGTGGCGGGCCTTGTTCCGTGCCTGTTGCATTGCGTCCGTGACAAGCAGCACAGTTCATATCGAAAAGCTGCTTTCCTACCATGGCTTCCTTGCTGAAACTGGGGAGCGCAATCCCGCTATCGGTCAGTTCAAGATCTTTGATGTCATCTTTCCCGGGCAGAAACGAATTCAGGGTCATGGCGATGATCCCTACTGCGAAAAAACCGATAACCAAATACTTTGGCCAATTGATTTGTTTTTTCATTTTCTTCGGGCCTTTGTTTTATGCGTATGTATCAAATATTCGAAGACACGTGAGACCAAGGGAACTAGTCAACCCTGGTCCTGTTGCTGCCGCCTATTGATTTCGCTGAACTAGCTTGGCGATACGTGAGTTTGTCGGCTAATTGCGCTGCCATCGACATAGGTATCTGGCGACACTTCAAATTTCGAACGACAGGTGTCTGAACAGAAGTAGAATACTTCACCGCCATAAATGGCTGTTTTGGCGATGCGCGGATCGACAGTTTTATGACAAACCGGGTCAACGGCGGACTGAGGGTGCTCCCATCGGATTGCCTCAGCCTGACCGTCCGCTTGTTTCTTATTGTGGGTGTGCTTTTTGTGCCCAAACATGTGAGCACCGCAACCAAAGCGCATCATCAATATGATGAAGGCTCCCCAAAGCAACCAACTGAGAATATTTTCCATTTCTCTTCGCCATCCCATAAATACCTTTAGGTATGACTGTTCCGTCTGAAAGCAGCATGGTGCAGAACACCAAGGCTCGATCTGTACGCATGCCATCGGCAGGTGCAGAACCCAGAACAGTTATTCGCTATTTGTTCGGGAGGATCAGGATATGGGAGGCTGGAAAATCCATGACCGAGATACCGGCTGAAGGGACACTTCTTCTATCCCGTTCTGTACATGGGAAAACTCGGAAACCGGTAGGATAATCTCGGTAAGGACCGCTGATGTGGAGTGACAAGAAACCTGAGGGCAGCACGAAGCCAGGTCATGCTGGTGTTCAACGTCAAAACCATTGAGTTCTGCAGAATGCGCAGGAAAAGATCCAGTCGACGCGACTGCAATATGGGGAGCAAGCATTATAGCGCTAATCCCGACGAGCAGGATCAGTACGGCGCGTATTAGTGCTTGCTGTGCATTCATTGATCAAACTTCCTTTGGGCAGTAACGTAACACTTATGCCCTTAAATATCGAGTTACGTTGACCTACCTCAATTAAGGGGACGTTTTTTTTAACCGACTTCAGACAGAACCGTTACATCTGCAAGCCGGTTGTCCGTACTGTTGATTTCCTTTGAGATGTAAGGTTTGATTTCGGAGTATCTGACGTGAGCATCGGCTTGCGCCTGATAGTAGCGAAAGAGCTCTTTTAGCGGAGCGCCCATGTCTTTGTATGCAGTTAATACTGCGATTAGAGCCCCGAGCGTGAGATCGCCTTTTATCACCAGATACCCTCCAATTGTGTAAAAGAAGAAGGGCGTCATCTGTGATATGAAATTGTTTAAAGACTTCATGGCGAACTTGTTCTTGTGGATAGAGAGACGAAGGTCGTGAAGTCGCTTGTATGACCCGTAAATATCCCGGGCACCTGGCTGGTTATCGTTTGAGATGTTCCCTATCTTCTCGCCGAGAACTCTGACTTCCTTCAGCCGCGTTCGAGACAAAGCATTAATTTTCTTCTGGAATCTGGGGATGACAAAAATCTGAAGCGGCAACAGTGCGGTTGCGGCGATGCCCAAAACCAAATCTTGCACGAGCATGAAAGTCAGAATCGTCAGGAATGTACCGCCTTGTAACAAAGGCAGCACAATCGACTCTGCAGCATATCCAGCTACGGGCTCTACCTCCTGCACAATAACCGGAATCAATTCCCCTCCTTTGGGGGATGGCTTTCGAAAGCTGAATTTTGAAATATCAAGCCGTAGGCGGCGTGACATGTGTTCTGCCAGCGCACCGGATTGCAAATTAACCTGATATTTCAGCCAGCCATGCACGCCAATCGCCAATAAAAAAAGCAGACAGAGAGTAAGTAAAGCCATCGTTTGAGAGAACTCCATTCCTAAATAGGTAACTGGAAAATGTCCTGACTCAATGGCGTTGTTGATGATCAACTTCGGAAGCTCGAGGCTCATGTAAAGAGCCGGCAAAGAGGCCGTCGCCAGTAGCCCCAGTTTTATCTGCCGCTTCCATGAAGCTCTGAATATGTACTGCAGGAGCGCTGTTCCGCTCTTTGCCGAGGGCTTTTGAGCCTGTTGCGCAAGAACAGATCTGCGGCGTCTTAAAGCCCTGTATCCCGTCGCGCTGAGAATAATAATTAGCGCAACCGGCACCCCAAACACCACCAAATGGAATACAAGATGAACCCACCAGTGTGCATCGCTTGATATGTAGTGTGTCAAGCGATGCCCCATATCGTGGACGATTTCCATCATTGTAGTTAGGTTCCTTGAGAAGGTTCGGCAAAACAGACAGGGAGGAAAGTCCTCCCTGTCGTGTGATGCTTAGAAAAGAAGGCGGAGACCGGTTACGAGGTAAGTTGCCTCGTAATCTTCGCCGTCATCTTTTGCAAAGTCTGCGGTTTTGCCGAGTTTCCGCTCATAGGCAACCCCGATATACGGTGCAACGGCACGGTCGATGAGGTCATAGCTAAGCCGCAGTCCGATCTCTGCGCTTGAAAACCCGCGTCCGACCTCAATCTCGCGATCGTCAGAGAACGCAGCATTCAGCTCAAGCGAAGGTGTGAGGATTAAACGATTGGTCAGCAAGCCTTCATACTCAACATCAAGCCGCGCACTGCCGTCTCCGGTCTCGCTGACAAACAGATCAGCGTCGACTTCAAACCATTGAGGAGCAAGCCCCATGATTCCAACGGTTCCATACCAACGATCTGTTGTGCTTGGCGTATCCAGACGAATACCGGCTTTGGCATCGAAAAAGTCGCTGATTGGTGTTTGCAGGACCAGTCTGTTCTCGAAGTTTTCGTAAAGGTCGTTTTTGAGATCACGCTCGCCTTCGCCTTGCCAACGTAACTTCAGTTCATCGGTGCCAACAAATGCATCACCATCCCAAACGAAAAGATTTTCCCCTTCGTCACCAGAGCGGTATTCAAACTGCTCCATTTGAATGCCATAAAAGATGTGATTGTCTGCTTTGGCAGTGAACGAGAAGGACAGGATCGTGGAAAGAACACCACCACCAATCGCGGCCAAAGTTAGTGTTTTCATTGTTATTGAACTCCATTCTCAAGTGCCGCGACGGCTGGACCGCCCTCTACAACCACTTTTCGGAACATGCCAGAAGCCATGTGATAGCTAAGGTGACAGTGGAAAGCCCATTGCCCAGGTTCATCAACTTCGGTTTCCGAATAAACGGTCATGCCAGGGTTGATATTGATGGTGTGTTTAACCGGATCCCATTTACCGTTGCCAGTATCGAGGATTGACCACATCCCGTGCAAATGCATCGGGTGTGACATCATGGTCTCATTGACGAACTTGAAGCGCACCCGTTCGCCATATTTCAAGCGGATAGGTTCTGCATCTTCATATTTGACGCCATTGATTGACCACGTATAGCGTTCCATGTTTCCGGTAAGGCGCAGTTCAATTTCACGCGTTGCAGGCCGTTCAGGGTACAAAGGCTTCTGTGCCTTCAGGTCGGCATAGGAGAGGAACTTTCCGCCATTGGCTGCTTTTGGTGTCAAACCACTTCCAGCGGCATAGAAGGGATCATCTTTGGACATTCCCATCTGAGAATGATCCATTCCGGCCATATTCGAATGGTCCATTCCAGCCATACCGTTCTCGTTACCACTGCCCATCGAAGAATGATCCATTCCGGCCATGCTACCGTGATCCATTCCCATGTCCGCCATTGTCAGCAACGGAGCGTCCATGCGTCTGGCTGGCATTTCAGCTTTCAACCCTTCTTGCGGCGACAACGATCCGAATGCATAACCCGAGCGTCCCATTGATTCGGCCATGATTGCATACGGCTTTTCAGCTGTCGGCTGAACAATCACGTCGTATGTTTCTGCAACCGAAATGCGGAATTCATCAACCTTGACCGGTTGAACATTGTTGCCGTCGGCCTGGACAACAGTCATTTCAAGTCCCGGAATGCGGACGTCGAAGTAAGTCATGGCCGATGCATTGATGAAGCGCAGGCGCACACGTTCGTTTGGCTCAAATAGTCCGGTCCAGTTTTGTTCCGGTGATTTACCATTGATGAGGCCGACGAAGCCCTGAACGTCTTCAATATCTGTTGGCATCATGCGCATGCTGCCCCAGTCTCCACGTTCAGAGAGAGTTTCTCCCAAACCGTTTTCCGAAACGTCGGAGATGAAGTCTCCGAGCGTGCGTTGGTTACGGTTGTAGTAGTCCGGCATCATCTTTAGGTTGCGCAGAATACGCGCCCCGGAATGAGGGTGCTTGTCTTTCAGAACAACGACATATTCACGGTCGAACTTGAATGGCTCGCGTTTTTCGGGTTCGATAACAATTGAGCCGTAAGCGCCATCTGGTTCCTGGAAGCCAGAGTGGCTGTGAAACCAATAGGTCCCGCTCTGTTTGACAGGAAAGCGATAGGTAAAAGTCTCGCCCGGTTCGATCCCGGTGAAGCTGATGCCCGGCACACCGTCCATCTGGTAGGGAAGGATCAACCCATGCCAATGGATAGATGTAGTCTCGTCCAGGTTGTTCGTCACGTTGATGACGGCATCTTCGCCTTCTTTGAGGCGCAAGGTCGGACCGGGCGAGGACCCGTTATAGCCAATTGCTTTTGTTTTCATTTCCCCTGTGTCGATTGTTACGTAGTCGACTGACAGGTCATATGTTGCTGCGTTCGCTACTGATGACACAGCAATAACGCTTAGCGCACCGAGAAGGGCACTACCAAGAAACTTGTTCATTTTTTGATATCCTTTGAGCCGGGTGCGCCAGAGGGGATAGGTAGGGTTTCCCTCTGGCACAAGCCCCAAAAGCAGTGATTACTGCAGGCGAACTTTACCGACCATGCCGCTCTCGTAGTGACCCGGGACATTGCACGCAAATTCAAGTTCTGCGTCTTTCGGGAAGGTCCAGATCACCTCGGCAGAATCACCCGGCTCCAGAAGCACGCTGTTCGGATCGTTGTGCTTCATGGTTTCGCCGTTCCCCATGTCCATTTCCATCATGTCCATGTTGATTTTGTCTGCTTCAAGGGCCCCATGTTCCATCATCATCATCATTTCTTTTTGATGGTCCGCGTGCATGGCTGCGGTGCCAATGTTGAACTCGTGAACGAATTCACCCTTGTTTTCGACTAGAAAACGAACGGTTTCGCCGCCGCGAACAACAATCTTTTCCTTGTCATAGAAATTGTCTTCCATCGTGATCCGAATTGTCCGGCGAACATCAGAGATATCGCCAGGCGCTCCGATTTCGACGCCATCATTATGACCGCCACTATGACCCGCACCCGCAAAGGCAGGTGACTGAAGACCGACAAGCGCGCCAAGAATAAAGGTTGAAACGCTAACGCGACGCATAAGGGAATTCTTGAAGTTGGGCATGTATATGCTCCTAATAGATATTCAGTAAGAAGGCCCTCGTCCCATGTTCAATCACGACAACAGTCTGCGCTGCTGTAATTCAGGCAAAACGCTGTTTCATTCGAGGAACAGTGATTGAACCAGGCAAAGGGATGTTCGGAAAATCTGAAATATCTCAGGAACGCGGAGGCTTGGCTCTAACGTCCAAACCTGCGGAAGTCAAAGTCAGGTCCTGATACCAGTATGTTACCGCAAGCACCGTTGGGCTGGAAGACAGAACACCTTCTACTTCTTTAACGAACGGGCCGCAAACCGCCATACCGCAAAGATCCGCATGCATGTCACGTCGATCATGTTGCGAGCTATCAGAAACATCGATCATGACGCCGTGATGATTGTCATGGCCATGTCCCGAACCTGCTTGCACACCCTCAACCCCCGACAGCAGAACTGTCATGGCTATCGCGATTGCAAGAAAGCAGGAAAGGATGCGCACGGAATGTTCCTTAGTGATGCATTGCAACATACGCAATATCGGGCTCCCCCGGTTTCGTCAAGTGGCAATATTGTGGCAAAGACAGACTATTTCACGAATTTACATCTGCTGCTTGAGCCATCAGCAAGGTGAAAACAATAGATTACTGCATTCGTCGCCATGAAATCACGTTATGCGCTACAGATGAACAACCTGTTGTGCTGAGTTATTCACTAATCTGCGGGTATGACTTGCTAACAATCAATTTATAGATGAAGCACAATCAAATCCTATTAAATGCTGCGTAACCCAACAATTCTCCTAGTCTCTGGATATGGGCACAGAGGTGCAGCAATAGGATTTACTGTAGTTCGATATAGACAGCATCGCATCCTTGGGATAGAAGTAAACCATGCTCAATCGCATCAGGTTTTTGACCATACTTTTGATAGCTGCTTTTGCCGTCGGGACAAGTTTCCAGACGGTCAATGCTGCTGTTATGGAGGTCGGGATGCCGATGGCGGAATTGGCAATGGACAATTGTCAGGATTGTTCTGGCAGCGGCGACATCATGCCGGACTGCGATATTGCGTGCCCTCAGGTATCAACTATCGCAATTTCGCCTGTACAAGTTGCAATACCTGCACTCGCCTCAGTCGAGCATTTCGGGCCGACAGGCAGCCTTACCGGCCGCTCAAACTCTCCCGATCCATTCCCTCCCAGAACCAACACTCTGAACTGATATCTCCTTAATCCGTTTTGGTTTGAGGATATCAGTGTCATGGGGCATCACCGCGATTTCTCATGACGTGCTGCTTCGTGCCCGCAATTTTTATTGCGGGCTTGAGAGCTTCTTCAGACAGGGTCGGAAATCATGTTTTCCGATCTACGAGGCCCAAAAGCACGGCTTCACTCAATGGACAGGCGGCAATCCGCCCCTGCCTTGAGCGCCCCGCTTTTACGGGAGCCCGACCCCTGAAGATCAAACCTTATAGGATCATTGTGAGCAGGTTCCGTATCACGGTCTGATAGCTCCAACTCCTTGAGAAACAGGCATATGAAGAGAAACACCATAGTGGGTGGCGCCGTTTCCAGACGTGTGCTGCTTCGCGGTCTCATGGCGGGTGCCGGCCTCTACCTGTTGCCAGCCACGGCCTTTGCCGCGATTAGCAAAAGCACAAGCAGTGCAATCGTTTTTGACGGCAATTCGCTGATTGTTGCGCGCGGTACCTCGCTTCTTTATCGCAATGGGAGCCAAAACTGGACAGCGCTGCCGAAGGTGTCGGAAGGCACCATTCTCACTTTTACAACACATCCAGAAAGGCCGGGCCGCATTGTTGGCGGTCTGGATACCGGCGGGATTGTTCTGTCTGTCGATGGCGGGAAAAGTTGGGACGTGCGCGGGCAAGGACTGCCAGAAGCTGCCGTCACTGCCATCACAACGGCGGTGACAAACCCCGATACCTTATATGCCGCCATTCGTGGTGACGGCTTATGGCAGAGCGATGATGCCGGTCAGTCATGGACGTTTGTCATGGATCGGCCATGGCTGGCGAATGCCGAGCGAGATCTGACAGCACTGTCTTCGATCGATCTGGCAAGCGGAATGGGCGGGATCTGGTTGTATGCCGGAACCGATACCGGTGCAACGCGTGTGCCGGATTGTTTCTGCCGTTGGCAGGATGTCCAGCCGGGCGATGCCATGGATGCCCTTGCCGCTGGAAAGCCCGCACCTCCCAAAGCACCATTACCTGAGGGTGAACCCGTGAATGCGCTGGTCAGTGCCGCATCGCAACCAGCCATACTTTACGCCGCATTGCCATCCGGAATTTGGCATTCGCTGGATGCGGGTGTCACCTGGTTAAAGCGATCAGAGGTCATCGCAACAGCTATCGCGGTTCATCCGTTGCGCGCCGATGACCTCGCGATTGTGAATGATGACGGCGTTTTACAAAGCCCAGACGGTGGCAGGACATGGACCGCCATCTCGAACATATGATGATGGAGAAACAGATGAGAAAATTTGTGATTTTGACAGGTGTTGCGGTCCTGGCTGTTGCCGGAAGTGCTGCACTTACAATGTTCCCTCCGGGAAAAGGAGAGGCGCAAGAGAACGTGACGGTAGCTGGTGAGAGAAGCAAATCGATCACAATTTATCGGGATCCGAACTGCGGATGCTGTGATGCCTACGGCGAATATCTTGAGACCAATGGATATCAGGTTACCCGTGTCGATGATCGCGATTTCGCCAAGCGATCCGTTGCCGCCGGTGTCCCGGAGCAAGGGCTGGGCTGCCATCTGGCCGAGATTGACGGATATGTCGTCAGCGGGCTGGTTCCTGCCGAGATCATTGAACGGATGCTTGATGAACGCCCGGAAATAACGGGTATTACGCTGCCCGGCATGCCACCGAACGCGCCGGGCATGGCACCTGAAAAAACCGGGACGCTGAAAACTTATGCCTTCGGAGAGGGCGGCATTGCCGTTTACGCCAATGAATGAGTGTTTTGGACAGATGATGGATGGTTCGATGATGATGCTGATGATGGCAGGAGGCGGTCTTTTGTTCCTTCTGATCCTTGCGATCCTGATCATGAGTGTTCTCGCGTTGTTTAAATATCTACGGGGCAGGAAATGATCGCTGTATCGCCTAGATCATTGGTCACCGGATTAATGGCTGGCGTCGGCATGGCTTTGTTGTCCGGGGTAGCGGATGCTGGATCAACGCCCGAGAATCTGACTTTTCTGGAAAAGCCGATCACTCCGGAACAGATTGCACTGGGCAACGATGTCTATGCTGAATTCTGCGCATCGTGCCATGGTGCAAATCTTGAGGGGCAGAAAAACTGGAAGCGCCGCCTTGATACCGGGCGGATGCCTGCGCCGCCGCACGATGCCAGTGGTCATACATGGCGCCATAGCGACCTGGAACTTTATGCGATGACCAAGTTCGGGATTGGCGCTGTCGTGCCGGGATATGAGAGCGATATGCCTGCATTCGAGGATGTGCTGAGTGATGAGGAGATCATCGCGGTACTTGGCTATATCAAGAGTGTCTGGTCGGACGAGGAACGTGCATTCCAGCACAATCTGAATCCTAAAGACAGGAGGGCGAAATGAGTGCAGTCCCCAAAAAACATCGCCCGCAAAAGCACTTCAACCGGCTGATCTATTTTCTGCCGCTTGGCATCGCCTTGATATTGGGTGTGGCCCTGGCGAAGGGATTGACTCTTGATCCCAACACACTCCCCTCGGCCCTGTTGGGCAGACAGGTCCCCGAATTTGACCTTCCGCCGGTAAAAGGCCGGATGCAAGGTTTGTCGAGTACGGATATCAAAGGTGAAGTGTCGCTGGTCAATGTTTTTGCCTCCTGGTGTGTCGCGTGCCGTGAAGAACACCCCGTGTTCATGAAACTGGCCCGCGACGGCACCGTTCCACTGCATGGTCTGAACTATAAGGATCAGCCTGACGACGCTGCAGAATGGCTCGATAGCCTTGGCGATCCCTATACGAGAACCGGCGCGGACATTAACGGGCGTGTGGCAATTGACTGGGGCGTCTATGGCGTCCCTGAGACCTTCGTTGTCGATGCAAAAGGGAACATTGCTTACAAGCATGTCGGGCCGGTAACGGAAAAAGTGTTGGCCGAGACCATTCTGCCAAGGGTCGAAAAATTGCGTAATGAGGCCTCAGGTGCCGGAACTGCGGAGGCACCTCGATGAAGAGCCTCTTGGTGTATATGAACCTGAAAGTGGGGTTTGCCGCTGGCATCATACTGGTGGTTGTTACCACATTGACCATAGTTTCGTTACGCAACGAGAAGAATGCCCCCCATCAGGCGACGGACAATGCAAGGCAGCTTCAACACCGCTCGTTTGTCATGCATGATGTTCCCCGGCCTCTTCCCGGGTTCGGGTTTGAGGATGCCGAAGGTCGGCCTGTGACACTGAGTGATTTTGAGGGAACGGTCGTCTTGCTGAATGTCTGGGCGATCTGGTGTGTTCCTTGCCGCGAGGAAATGCCAACCCTGGATGCCTTGCAGGCCGAACTTGGCAATTCGGTCTTCAAAGTTATCGCTTTGTCAATCGACCGGGCCGGAGCGGATGTCGTGCAGGATTTCTATAGCGAAATCGGCATCCGGAATCTGGACCTCTTCATCGATCCAACCATGAAAACCACGACGGCTCTGGGCATCCCCGGTTTACCGACGACGCTTCTGATTGACAGGAACGGCCGCGAGCTTGGTCGACTTGTCGGACCGACCGAATGGGCGACAGCAGAGATGATAGATTTTCTTAAATCCCACATCTACACCGATTGAGGAAGGAACTCCTATGACCGAGATACAACAAGCCAAATCCGGTAATACCTCGCTTGGGCATGACGTGGTTCATGCCGTTCGATATTACCTGAAGGGACGTCGCGGTGTATTTGTGCTGGCTGGAACTGCCCTTGTCGCTGGGCTTGCATTTAACTGGAGCTGGCTGGTTGCCGCCGGTATCGCGCCATTGCTCGTCTCCGTTCTGCCGTGCGTGGCGATGTGTGCGCTGGGTTTGTGCATGAACAAAAAGGCCTGTTCATCGCAAAAGAGCGCCAGCGATATCGCCCCTTCATCCGATGAAACCCCGAAAAACAGTCTTCCCGGCAACGAGGCCGGAAGGTCCCCGGCTGCATCAGGCGCAAATATAGCGTCTGTAACACCCCAGTCGGGACATGAGTCCACAACCGAAAGGAATGTTAGAGATGCGTAAATCAATCAAACTCACCGCGTTTGCCACAATGATGGTCGCGGGACTGGCGACAACAGCCCTATATGCCCAGGAAGCCCAAACTCCGGACAAGCAATCCCCGATGATGGAGCATGATGGCAATTCAGGCATGGGGGATATGCAGGGCATGATGGGTATGATGAAGATGATGAGCCAGATGGGGCCGATGATGGAGCAGTGTACTGAAATGATGGCTGCTATGACCGATCACATGCCGCAGCCTTCCGACAAATAACATCGTGACATGACACCCGCCCGGGACAAATACCCGGGCGGGATTTTCCACGGGATCGTTTCATGACATCGCATAATTTCAACCGGTTACGTTTCGTCCGTTCTATATTATGGGGGATGGTTGTTCTTGCTGCCCTACTCTTTGGCGGCGCATATATCTTTCAGGCTTCCGACCACAAGCAGATGTCGTCGGGGGCCGAAGGGACGGGAGAAGCCGCAATTCACTCCGATTTTTCCTTGACCGATCATCAGGGAAACCGTGTAACCGAAGCAAGCTTCCCGGGGCGTTGGCAACTTGTCTTTTTCGGCTTCACACACTGCCCTGATGTTTGTCCGACCACACTGGCCTATATGGCAGATGCGCTTGACCGAATGGGGCCTGAAGCAGACCGCGTGGCACCGTTATTCATTACTATTGATCCGGTACGCGATACGCCTGACGTCATGGCGGAATATGTCGGGGCCTTTCATCCGGCCCTGATCGGGTTGACCGGCAGCGAAAAGGATGTTGCCGCAGCCGCCGAAGCCTTCCGGGTCTATTCCGAAAAGCTGGACGACGATACCGCACCGGACGGCTATTTGATGGCCCATTCCGGGCATATATATCTGATGGCACCGGATGGCCGTTACCAGACTGTCTTTCGGGAAGGAGACCAGTCGGCAGAAGACATGGCAATCCGGGTTCTTGCGATCATGAACGGGAATACAATATGAAAAGAACCGCCATCGCCCTCGTTATGACCTTGCTGACAGCACTACCGGTTTCTGCCGAGAGCCTTGTCGAAATATCTGACGCCTGGGCACGTGCCACGATCCTGACATCCCGTCCGGGGGTGGCATATCTTACGATCACAAGTGCTGCGGCCGACCGCCTTCTGGAAATCACCACACCTGTGGCAGACCATGTGATGATACATGATGTCGTCAAGGTCGATGATGTTCGCCGGATGCGACATGTCATGGCTCTGGATGTTCCCGCCAACCGCCCGGTCACTCTGGCGCCGGGGGCAATGCATCTCATGTTGGCGGGATTGCATGAAAAACTCCGTGAAGGACAGAAGTTTCCCATGACATTGCGCTTTGAAAACGCAGGCGAGATTAGCATTGACGTCGCCATTCTTGGCATAGCTGCCGCCGGGCCGCAGGGGGAAACAGAATGATCCGGTGGTTGTTTTTGATCCTGGCGTTGACGGCCTCACCTGCTTTTGCGAATCATCCCGGTGAAGACCTTGACGAGGTGATGGCGGATAAAGAGCCATATTTTGAGGTGACAAACACCGGAAAGGTTCCAGAGATAGAACTTTTCAACCAAAATCAAGGTCGCTTTAATTTGAGCGACCTTGATGATCAGATACTTATTTTAAGTTTTGTGCCAAGGGATTGTGGTGCAGCCTGTGCAGAACAGCAAACCCTACTGGCGTCCTCTCAGGCGAGGCTGAATATTAGCCCGATGCGGGAAATGGTCACGTTCATTACCGTTCATTCCGAAGATTTTTCAGATACTCCTTCTTGGGATCTGGTGAACTGGCGGCCTGTTATGCCGTCTTCGGATATCAGTGCTGTAACTGTTGCCGATAAATTCGCCAAATTGAGCCAGCGTGACGGGTCTGCACCGATGATTCATATTATCGATCGGAATACCCGCCATGCCGGTATTTTTCACGGCACGAGTTTCAATCAGATGAATCTGATCCTTTACGTGAACGGATTGACAAACGCTGCCCACCCCCCAAAGCCGCCTGTTGAAAAGGGGTGGCTGGATCAGTTAACAGACTGGTTCTCAAAAGTAGGAAAAGAGCCCTGAACAAAGATAGGCTTAGCACTGTTTGGTTAGCTGACCTTCCTGTTCTCTGAATACTTGGTTCCTGATTTTACGGAATACAGATTAATGCCTGAACTTTCCAATATCGGCATAATAAGCGCGTTCGCCGCAGGCCTCATCTCGTTTCTCTCGCCATGCGTGCTGCCTCTGGTTCCCGGATATATCTCCTATATCGCGGGTGGTGCCTCTCTTTCGACCAGAACGGAGGCAATCCGAGTTGGTCGATTGTCATCTCTTGGTTTCAGCCTGTGTTTCGTTTTGGGCTTCACCACGGTTTTCGTCCTTCTGGGGGCCAGTGCAACAGCACTTGGTCAGTTCCTGCTCGGATACCGGTTCGAGATGAATCTGATTGGTGGCGGCATTGTCATTCTGTTCGGGCTGTTCATGCTGGGAACGCTCCGTCCGGCGTGGATGATGCGGGAAGCGCGCTTTCATCTTGATCTGCCTGGTGGGCGTGTGGTTTCGGCATATACTCTTGGACTTGCTTTTGCGTTCGGCTGGACGCCGTGTATCGGTCCTGTTCTCGGCGCCATTCTGACCGTCAGCGCCGCGTCGGCAACGGTCAGCGATGGTATTGCATTGCTGACCATATATTCCGTGGGGCTAGGTGTGCCGTTTCTCCTGGCGGCACTGTTCACCGAGAGCCTGTCTGCCAGATTGAAATCCATAGGGCGTTTCGGGCGGTTCCTTCGTGCCGCGGCGGCCTTGATCATGATTGTCATGGGCGTGGCCATGGTGACCGGTTATATGTCCGCCTTTGCGTTCTGGCTGCTGGAAACATTTCCTGTTCTGTCGTCTATCGGCTGATCCCGCCTGTCCGGAAGAATTCTGTTGACCTTCCTTTTGCTGGATAGCGTAGCCTTTAACCTCGATATGAAGGAGGTGCAGAATAATGTCTTCCGAAACCGACCCATTGGAGCATGTCATTTTACATGCTTTCAGATATGCCTGCTGGCAGGAAAGGCTTGATATTGCCGAATTCATGCTGGCAGCACTTGAAAAACTTGATCAGGAGCATACGGACTATGTCTCCGAGGATCGTCCGTTGATGGATGCGTACCGCGATTTGACGGCAAGCTCACAGCATCACAATAATTGATAGCTGGGGTGGTAAGGTCAATTGGAACACTTGAATTAACATTTCAAAGTATCCTTCATCTTTCAGCAAACCGAGTTTCACATGGCACGGCTTGATTCGTGTGAAGAAGAGTTGGTGGTTTTCTCAATTGGCAACTGAATGCAGCACAGGTGTTCCATGTCTGCACCCAATTAAAGAACGGGGTACAGAAACAGACTCGCCATAGGCCATTGATTGTTGCCCCAGACATTTTATCGCCTGATCCGACGCAGGAAGTACGCCAGAAATGGGCAATAGGTCATGCCGTGAGCGATTTTTGCCCGCAACGGACACTGCTCTTAACCCTTGATAGCCAGAATGCGTTTGGCGCCGTTCAGTACAATGACCCCGGCGATGGTGCCGATGATCAGGTCGGGATAATTGGACCCGGTCCACGCGACCAAAACGCCGGCGGTGATGACCCCCAGATTGATCACCACGTCATTGGCCGAGAATATCCAGCTTGCCTTCATGTGCGCCCCGCCCTCCCGATGTTTGGATATGAGCAGCAGACAACTGGCATTGGCAATCAATGCGACGAATGCGATAGCCATCATCACCAACGATTCAGGCTCACTGCCAAATACAAAGCGTCTCACCACCTCCGCTAGTGCTCCAACAGCCAGAATTAGCTGCAGAACACCAGCAAGATGCGCGGCACGCACCTGCATTCTTATGCTATGCCCAACAGCATAAAGGGCGAGCCCGTATACCGCCGCATCTGCGAAATTATCAAGAGACTCACTAATTAGGCCAGTGGACTGGGCTGCCAGGCCGGAAATCATTTCTATTAGAAATAGGAGTGCATTGATGCCAAGCAACCAGCGCAGGGTGCCTGCTTCTTGTTTGATAGAGGTAGTTGAGGCTTCGGCGGTCTTGATGGTCTCTGGATCGGCTGCGGTGCTTTCCTGAAGCGTAGCGCCTAGCCCCAAGGTCTCCAACTTTGTAGTGATAGCGGCAACTTCGCCATTGTGTACGACCTCCAACTGGTGGTTCGACAAGTCGAAGGACAAGGTCTGAATCTCCTTAAGGCCATTCAGGGCGAGGCGGATTATTCGTTCTTCTGACGGGCAGTCCATTTTTGGCACTGCATAAATACTGATCCATTGCTCTGATGCTTCGAAGGCGTTCGGTTCATCGGTATTCGATGGCGGAGGTGCATCACTACCAGAAAGGCTATCACAGAATATACTCATGACATGGTTCCACTTTAAATTACAGTGTTACCATTCAAAACTATATAGTAACTATAAGGTCAATAGGGTGGAGAGGACAAATGCGCATTGGTCAGTTGGCACGGTTAGTAGAGATCGACACACAAACAATCCGCTTCTATGAACAGCAGGGCCTATTGCCGTCGGTAGGGCGGAGAGAAAACGGCTACCGCGTCTATACCAAAAAGCATGGTCAACGGTTGAGATTTATCCGTCGCTGCAGAATTCTGGGTCTATCTCTGGCGGAGATTTCCGAACTACAGCAGCATCAGGATGAGCCTCATCAGCCTTGTAATGCGGTCAACGTTTTACTTGATGATCACATATCTCATGTGCAATCACAGATTGCCACTCTACAAGCGCTAGAAATACAACTCGTTTCACTAAGAGAAAGTTGCAAAGATGGACGGGATGTAGAGGAATGTGGCGTTCTTTCTGGGATCAATGATAAAGAGACGCATAAGAGGTAGAGGGGTTTTACTGTGGAACAAACCGAAAAACCAATATTTTACTCTTGCCGATTTAATTATATAAACAGAAACTTTTTTGGTTTATCTTGCTAAATACTTCCTATTTTATATATTACTTGGGGCGTATCCTTTTTTGGAATCTGGCATTCCATCATAAGTTTTTGTTGATATTTAGCTCAAGGATTTGGGAATAATTGAAATTTACTTCATTTGTTGGCATGCTGACAATGTTGTAAAAATTGATAACTGGCCTCTTTGTCCTTTTGATGAAGCCGAACTCACAAGCTACTACTTCAAACGTGGAACAAGGCTTCCAGAACAGGGCACTCAGGCACATCTTTTCCTGAACATTGAGCTGCTGTTTCCGCCAAAACCTGTTCGATCCGTTTCAGGTCATCAATTTTTGTGCGCACGTCAGCAAGATGGCTTTCCGTACGCTGTTTGACCTCCGAACATGTTTGCAACTGACCATCTATAAGAGTCAGCAACCCCCGGATATCTTCAATCGAAAAACCCAGATCACGGGCGCGCAGGATAAACCGCAACCGGGAAACATGTGTTTCGTCATACAGCCTGTAACCCGTTTTGCTGCGCCGCGGATCGGGCATCATGCCGGTCTTTTCATAATAGCGGATCGTTTCAAGATGACAGCCTGTCACCTTCGACAATTCTGCTCGCTTTAGTCGCCTCCCGGAATTGTGATCGTCCATGTGATCAAAACCTTCTTTAATCTGTAGCAGCTACAGACTGTATCTTAACTGCGAATCGAATTCGAGGTAAACCACATGAACGATATCAAATCGGACGACCTGTTGTCGGATGACGGGAAGCAGACAAAAAGAGGTCTGCTTGCAACTGGTGGAGTGGTCGGAGCCATTCTTGCATCCGCCTGCTGTGTCGCACCACTCCTGCTTCTGATGCTGGGGGTGTCGGGGGCCTGGATCGGCAATCTGACGGCTCTTGAACCTTACAAACCACTCTTCGCGACGGTGGCTCTGATATTTATCGGGCTGGGGTTCTGGCAGGTCTATTTCAAGACCAAGCCAGCTTGTGACGACGGGTCTTACTGCGCCCGTCCGGAATCCGCACTGATCACCAAAGCCGCCCTGTGGTTCTCAACCGTGCTGGTGGGATTGGCCCTGACAATCAACTGGTGGGCACCGCTGTTCTATTAGGAGAAATCGAGATGAAACGAACAGGCATTATTCTGGCCGGGGCATTTGCCCTGGGACTGGCTGTCATATATCCGGGAGGCTACCTCCCAACTGCGGCGCTTGCTGCCAGCGCCACAGCGCAGGATGAACAAACAACCGTTTTCGACATCGAAAACATGACCTGCGCCCTGTGTCCGGTGACGGTCAAAACCGCGATGGAAGCCGTCACCGGCGTAGAGGCCGTAGACGTCAACTTCGATAAAAAAACCGCAACTGTCACCTTCGACCCGTCAGTCGCCAATGTGGAAACCATCGGGATCGCTTCGACAAATGCCGGTTATCCGGCCAAGGCGCGGGATTAAATAATGCGTGGCAACACCATTTTCAAAACCGGGATCGTCGGAACAATTTTTGCTGTGATCTGCTGTTTCACACCAATCCTTGTTGTCTCGTTCGGGGCCCTTGGACTCTCGGCATGGCTGGGCTGGATAGACTATGTCCTCATACCCGGATTACTCCTGTTCATTGCCCTGGCACTGTACGGCTACCGACAACGAGCCCGTGCGCGCGCTTGCTGCGAGACCGATACACAACCAACCACCCGGAAAGGAAAATAATATGAACAATTGTTGTTCGACCGACAAACAGGAATATGACCTTGCTGTCATCGGCGCGGGTTCGGCCGGTTTTTCGGCGGCGATTACGGCCGCTGAACAGGGCGCAAGGGTCGCACTTATCGGCAAGGGAATGATTGGCGGCACATGCGTCAATGTCGGGTGTGTTCCCTCCAAAACCATGATCCGTGCCGCAGAGGCCGTGCATGGTGCGGGGGCCGCTGCGCGTTTTCCCGGCCTCTCCGGAAACGCTCATGTCGCTGACTGGCAGTCCCTGATCAAGGCTAAAGAGGATCTGGTTTCCGGTTTGCGTCAGAAGAAATATATCGATCTGCTGCCCGAATATGATGGTATCGATTATCTCGAAGGGGACGTTATATTTAATGACACCGGTCTTCTGCTTGACGGCAAAAAGCTTGTTGCAAGAAAGACAATCATTGCAACCGGCACATCCCCGTCATTTCCCGATATTCCAGGCATTGAGAATGTCCCCTGTCTGACCAGTACAACGGCACTTGAACTTGATCAGCAGCCACGATCACTTCTCGTGATTGGCGGCGGATATATCGGTTGTGAACTGGCTCAGATGTTTGCACGGCTCGGCAGCTCGGTTACGCTGGTGACACGGTCACGGCTTCTTCCCGAAGCAGAACCGGAAATTGCTGCATCGCTCACTCAGGAGTTAAGGAATGAAGGGGTATCCGTTCGCACGGGCCTCACCTACGAGAGGGTTGAACGGAAGAATGATAAAACGGAACTGACCATTAACGTTGATGGCCAGGCCGAGGTTCTTTTTGCTGAACATATCCTGGTAACGACAGGCCGTAAGCCGAATACAAACGGATTAGGCCTCGAAACGGCCGGAATTGAAGTAAATTCGAATGGCGGAATTGTTGTGGACGCGTACATGCGGACGACGCGTCCTGATGTATATGCTGCGGGCGATGTGACCGGGCGCGACCAGTTCGTTTATATGGCAGCTTATGGCGCCAAACTTGCGGCAATAAATGCCTATAACCGTGACGAACAGACATATGACAACACAACGATGCCCTGGGTTGTCTTCACTGATCCACAAGTTGCTGGCGTAGGTCTCTCCGAGGTTCAGGCACAGAAACGGGGCTTTGTGGTCAAGACATCTGTCGTGCCGCTTGATCTGGTGCCCAGATCACTTGCCGCCCGTGATACACGCGGTTTGATAAAACTCATTGCAGATGAAGCAACTGACCGCTTGCTGGGCGCTCAGATACTGGCACCCGAGGGCTGTGACAGCATTCAGACAATGGCGCTGGCCATACGGTTTGGGATGACCGCCCAAGAACTTGGCGACACGATTTTTCCCTATCTGACCACAGTCGAGGGCCTGAAACTTGCCGCTCAGGGCTTTGCGAGAGATGTCGCCAGACTGTCCTGTTGTGCCGGGTAACACCATGCGACGATGATAAGGAATTTACAAACGTGACACCGGACCTGTTCAACCTGATCTTTCTTGCGCTGGGCTTGGGATTTTTGGGATTTATCGAGCCCTGCACGATTGGCGCGCATATGCTGTTTCTCAACAGCCAGTGTGACCGTTCACTGCGCATGCGGGTTGGGGCTCTAGCTGCATTCATGCTCGCACGCCTTCTGGTCATGGGCGGTTTCGGCGGCGTGATCGTCATGCTGGGACAACGCATGCGAGATCTTACCGCCACTTGGGATGTAGTCCATCACACATTTATGCAGGACATGACGGACTGCACAATTGAGCAGACCAATAGGCTGATAGGTCAATCCGACGGGTCTGTTCTCCTGGATCATCTCGCAGATCTGCCGGTCCCACTTATCCGCATATCCGCTGATGCTCCGGGGTTCATCAATCAGGATGGGCACTGACCTGTCGGTCATGAAAATGGCCTCCTCGATCAAATGAGCATTGAGCTCCTCGCGCTCAGCCATAGGCAGTTGACCATCGCCCAATCGCTTGCCAGTGATAATGTCGGTTTGTCCACCAGCATCAATGATCATGCAAGGCCCGGTTTCCTTGCACTTCAGACAGCTGTGCGCAAAAAATCGCGCTGATTTTCCTGCCCCGGGGGCACCGATCCAGATCGTTGGAAGGTCGGTCCATTCAGTCGTGCCGGTATCGTTTATACCAACGTGGAAAAAGGACATGATCAGTGTTTCTTTCTTTTCGCGGACCTCTGAGATCGCTCGCCAAAGGCAGAACAGTTGCACCTGGCTTGCCAGGCTGTTTTAGTATTGCGGTTTCAGCCGTCGATTATGGTTGCTCAATATTGCCTGTTTAATGCAATATAGCATTTATGGTGAGTTTGCAATCGCTGAAGTCTGGAAAGAAACGTCCTTCCATGATCGAATTTCGCAAGAACATAACATCAGAAATGTTGCGTGATGAGCCTGATGTCCTGTTTGTCTTTGGGGACAACCTGGTCAGGAAAGGGCGGGGAGGGCAGGCCGCAGTAATGCGCGGGGCGCCGAATGCGGTTGGAATCCCGACAAAAATATATCCTTCCCTCCGCCCGGAGGCTTTCTTTTCCAACGCTGATTTTGATCGTTGGAACGAAGCGTCACTGCCAGACTGGCGACGTCTGTTCGAACATGCGAAACTGGGCGGAAGGATTGTCTGGCCATCGGCCGGGATTGGAACCGGACGGGCCAGATTGCAGGAATGCGCACCGGAAATTGCTGCATCCATTGAACGCAATCTGAAGGCGCTTTCTGCGATATGTGAGAAAGTGAGGTGCAAATGTGCGGGCGTTACAGCCACGACCTAACCTGGGCGGAAATTCATGAGCTGGCCGGGCTTGCTTTTCCCGTGCCATCGACAAACCCGCAGCCCAATTACAATACCGCCCCGACACAGGATATTCCGGTCATCCTGTGCGATCAGGAACATATCTGGGGTGAATATGCCCGCTGGGAATTCGTTCCTTCCTGGTTCCGTCAGGATCTGAGCGAAAAACGACCTGCGACAATTAATGCCCGTGCTGAGGATATCCTCGATCGAAAATTCTATAAGGGGGCCGTCAAATCCCATCGATGCCTGATCCCCATGAGATGTTTTTATGAGTGGCATCGGCCGACAGACAAGCCCAAACAGCCTTATGCCATCGGTGTGACCGGTAAGACAGGTTTTGATCCATCGATGGCAGCGGGAATCTGGTCGAAATGGCAAGGTACCGTCAAAGCCAGAGAAATGGAGTTTTACACGGTTGCGATGCTGACCCGTGAGGCAGGAGACCGGATGGCCCGAATTCATAACCGTGAGCCGGCGATATTGACAGAAGACGAATATCGCGACTGGCTTTTCTCTCCCATCGAGGATGTCCTGCCGCGTGTATGCGAACCATTTCCATCACAGTTACTGACCGCATGGCCGATATCCAGAGATATAAACTCTGTTCGCAATCAGGGGGCACATCTCCTTAAGCCAACAGGCGACAATCTGTTCTAAATCGGGTGCTTCCCAGATTGCATTCAGCATGTTTCCGGCTTGTCAGGAAACCTCATGATGGTCGCAACAGATTGCACAAAATCTAATGTAAGTTGCTCTCGTCATACGATAGAATATTCCCGGTCACTGACGGTGGTCAGGATTTATCTTGGGGGTGGTCATGCGAATTCTATCGGGCTTGATCGGCTTTGCCTGGCTTTGCATTGCCTTGCCACAAAATGCTGAAGCTGCGGACAAACGCAATTGTACGGCAGAGGAAAGAGAGCAGGCCAATAAGCAGTTGATGGCCATTGCAGGTAACTCAGGCCTGCAGAATGAAATAAGCCGGTATCATGCGCCATTCGGACTGCCGGCATTTTCTTTTCAAGGCAATGAGCAGATCCTTTATCAGGGCGGATACATCATGGCTCATGATCAGGATCTGATGACCAGCATCTGGGTTACATACCGGCTGACATCAATTGACCTTGATCAGTCTTCAGGGAATATCCGGGTTGAGTGTCCTCGTGCAGATCCCCGTCTCAAACGGGGAGCCAGTGCAACGACGACTGATTACGACGAGCCGATTTATGATCAGGGCCACATGGCCAATGATGCAGACTTGAAAGACAATCTGCTGCAGCAGGTCAACAGTTATGTGATGTCGAACATGTCGCCACAGCATGGGTGTTTCAACCGTGGCATCTGGCTGTCAATGGAGCACCTTACCCGCCGATGGGCTGAGGCATATTCGGAAGTCTATGTTACCAGCGGCGCAATCTTTGACCGGGATGGTCAACCGGGCAGGGATGAGGATGATAACGCCCTGCGAATGCGGAGCAGGAATGGCAAAACCCGTGTTGCTGTGCCCAGCCACTTCTTCAAATCGATCGCGAGAGTGGAAAGCGGGCGATTGCAAACAATTACATTCATTCTCGATCACGATAATGATTTCGACGGTACTGCCTGGAGTGATGTCAGGCAGAAAGTTGTCGATGCGATCGTGCCTGTGAAGGAAGTAGAACTCATGGCTGGACTGGATCTTTATCCGGCCCTGGCGGGAGATTTGATAAAAGAAAGCCTGACAGGATCCGAATGGGATTTCTCGCGGGCCGGACCCAATTCAGGTGGCACCTGCAAAATATAACTGGAGGTGAAGTTGCAATACACCCACGAAATCATCTTTCCGAAAGATACCACAAGGGAGCAGCTCGAAGAAAGCTCGGCCGTTGAACATTTAAGGTTCTGGAGGGTACCGTTCTCCTGGAGCATGTCGGAAACCTGGAAAATACGGGTCGCTTTGACTGACGACAATGCCATGACCTTGAAAATGGGAGGATTTGATTTAAGAGACATCTAAGTCATTGAAAAGACATGCAAAATTAGGTCATAATATATCTTATGACAAATTTTACATTCTTCATACCTTGGCTTGACAAGCATGGATTGGGTCGATGTCAATAAGCGATAGAATTGAAAGCCTGAAGCAGGAAATCAGGATTGTTCAGGGAAAAGGCCAGTCAATTGATCCCGAGGCGCTCCTGAATGCGCTTGATGGTATCACTGAGAAAGCAAGCCCTGATCGGGACTTCCTGCTCGCAAACCACGCATATGAACTTGATTACGCGCGTGAAACATCTCTGGAAATGTTCAGGTCGGTGATCACGACTGGACAATCGGCACTCAAGGCAACAATGCTGCTCAATGGCGGAGCCGCTGTCGCAATGCTGGCATTTGTCGGAAAGCTGGTAGAGTATGAAACGGTCTTTACATCTCAAATCGGGTTTGCGGTTCTCATGTTTGCCTTTGGAGCGCTGGCATCTGTCATCGCAACCGGGACAACCTATTTAAGCCAGTTGCTTTATGCCGGTTCAGTGCCATGGGGAGGAAAATGCGCTATAGGACTGCATATAGCCTCGATAGTCCTTGTTGCAGGATCTTTGATGCTCTTTGGCTATGGCGCATGGCTAACATCTACTGGCGTTGATCTTCTTATTCCTGAGATTGCGAGCTGACGATATCTTTTCTCGCCCGCACAATTCTATCTTCCCAACTTTCAATTTCACCGGTCACGAAATCAATGCGTTTTCGAAGGCCCTGCTGCCTTTGCAAACGTAATTCATGTGCTGAACGAAGCTGAAAGACTGTTTCGCGTTCCGCATTGCTCATTTTGCGAAGATCGGGAACATCGCCTGTGCAGATATCGGGAGGATTGCTTATTTCCTCACCGAGCCTCACAAGCTCCTCGCGGGAGGATTCCAGTTCTTCCTTCAGTTTTCCGATCGCGTATTTCGCATCGTCAATCAGCTCTCTTTCAGAATTCATCACGATCACCTCGTCAAGTCGGTGTCCAGAGATAGCCATTGCCTGTAAAAAATGCCTGCTATATGATTGCCGTAATAATGCAGTTTGGCGT
This sequence comes from Thalassospira lucentensis, assembly GCF_032921865.1. Taxonomy (NCBI): domain Bacteria; kingdom Pseudomonadati; phylum Pseudomonadota; class Alphaproteobacteria; order Rhodospirillales; family Thalassospiraceae; genus Thalassospira; species Thalassospira lucentensis. Next base: position 42,683 of record NZ_CP136683.1, on the reverse strand, counting down.
TTTTAATGTCTAGTTGATAACAGGGCTGTTCAGCTTTTCCATGACGATTACATCAGATCAATGTCGTGCCGCGAGAGCTCTTATTCGGTGGAATCAGGATCAGCTTCATGAGGCCTCGATGGTGGCCAAACGCACCATCGCAGATTTTGAAAACAATATGCGCCAACCGCATCCCAGAACCCTGCGCGACCTGAAACAGTGTCTGGAGGCTGCCGGGGTCCTTTTCCTTGATGCCGATGATCAGGCTGGCACCGGAGTGCGGCTGGCACATGCAGAAGAAGTTGAGTGACAAGGACGGACAGTCCGCCGACAAAATCAAGGCACCGACTGAAGATGCCGCTCGTGCACTCCTGCGCGCAGCTGCAGAAGGAATTGTCGGAGCTGTTCCGGTAGGTGGTCTGCTTGTCGGACTGTATCGTGTCACCCATCCTACAAAGTTTGATCAAGACCGTTCGATCTGGGAGGAAGCTGTTTCCCGGAAAGCCAACGAGCATGATGAACGGCTCAGAAATATAGAACAATCCGGATCAGAAAAGATCACCGTACAAGGGGAGACGGCGATCCTTTGCAAGGAACTCGCGGAACGTTGTCCTGATGGCATGCGCACTGCTTTGTATCAAATGCAGGATATATCGGCCTGGCACCCTGAAATAGATCAGGAGGTGCTGGAAGATGCCGTATATGAGCTCAAAAGCCTTGGACTCATCGATTTGACCCAGATGCTTAATTCTGGCTGGAGATTTCGATTAAGTGACGGGTTCTATGAACAATTTGACTGGCAGATCATGGGGTGGAGTACCATTACTGATGCATTGAGCCTGGCGGAAATGATGCTCAAACATGATACAGGCGATGCGCGAGAGCTGCATGCCATGACGGATTGGTTAAACAGACGCTTCAATCCAGCACTTGCGCATTTACTGCCCTTGGTTCCTGATGGACTTATTCGAAAGGTTTTGGATGCAGACTATATAACCCGTGGGATCTGCATCACTCCTGAAGTGCGTGCGTCATTGCGGCGCTTCCTTAAGAAAGCGCCGCAGGGCAATTAGAACATCTGCCGAACGATATCATCCCAGCCCGGGATATGCGTCAGGCTGACCACTTCAAGCCCGGTTTCATGGAACCGCCGGATATCCGCAGCATTTACTACGAATACGGCATCAGGGGTTACAAAGCCGACTTCCTGCGGACCATGTACACAGACTTTCGTTATCGGCAATTTCGTCAGTACGATGAGTTCCTCAGCCAGAAGCCTGATCTGTTGGTTTGACATGGGGGAAGACCTCCCTACTCGGCCGCAATCTGCTGTTCGATCTCGGCCATATCAACCTGCTTTTTCCCCCGGATACTGCGACCGAACAGGCGCCGGAAGATCTTGCTGAAATCACGTTCTTCATAGACACGGATGTCATGTTCGGAATGCGCAATGCCCGGCATAGGCTTGTGGTCGCCTTCCTCATAATCAATCCAGTCGGCCTGAAAACGGCAGTTCTGCCCGCGCTCAAAAACATACCAGGAATATGCCGTGCTGCCGTTATTCATGGATGCCCGCTCTTCGGGGGACAGATGCATCCAGTAGCAGGATGTCCGGGTGCGGCAGAGATAGCTGCGCTGGTATGGGGATCTGTTCCAGAAATCCTGTCTCTCACCGCTTTCAAGCCACCCCTGGCGCTGGAAAAGAACTATCTTTCGGGCGCCAAGCCGGAAGCCGTGTTCAACAAAATCAACCGCAAGAGAGAAAGGAGCATTGGTAAAGATGGAGAATTCCCTGTTGCCAAAGATCGATGGCGGATGCTCGCATTTTAGAAAATCCTGATCGCGAGCCTCACCATAGCCCCAGTCGTGGATGTCACTGGCATATACGCTGTATCCGGCTTCCCTTGCCGCTTCGCTGCAGATCCCCCTTCCGCAGGCCGGATCCCATACCAGAGGTGTGAGAAGCTCGGACCGCAAAATTGCACGCGGTGCAGCCGGCGGGGTTTCGGAAGCTTCAAGGCGGGTGCAGAGTTCCTGATCTGAAAACGGCCAGATGCTCATTTCCCGTATCCTGTTCCTGCCAGTATTTTCTCTACGCCCCACCAGTTGATCGTCCCTGCCAGAATGAGGGACATCGTAAAACCGATAACAAAAACAGGCGAAATATCGCGAACGGGAATGTCGGGCGCGAAACCGGTAATTGCAAGGGTGGCTGTGGCAATGCCAAACCATAGCCATCCGGCGATATAAAGGATCAGGCGCATTTTTCATTCCCTTTGCAGGCAAGGGCGGGACACAGGCTATAAGCCAGTTCGAGAAAGCGCTCTTCTGCCCGAACTTTTGACCAGGGCAGCATGAGTTCGGGGTAAGGCTCTGCCGCCCCTGGATAGGAAGGATAAATCCGGTGATCGACCGTATCGCGATATTCCGTGGCGGCCAGACGTCGATCGAGCATCTTGATTTCTGCAGCAATCTTTGCACTTACGGGCCATCTGGCACCCATCATCTCATGTATTTCGCGACGTAAAGGCAGGACAATCATCTCGTCGATGACGTTTTGTATGCCAAGAGTGCGAAACATGTCTTTTACGGGCGAGAGCCAGTCGCCCAGAGCCCCCTCCTCTGCCTCATGCAGGAATGCTGCAAGCTTTGCTTCAGACGATGCCCTTGCCGACATATCGCAGATATGCTGTGCGACGGTGACATCGCTGGCTCCCTTCCAGCGCTGAATGCTGGCGAATGCCTTTGCCAGCCATCTGATCCGCTCCTCAGCTGTCTGATGAGCCGGCATCAGGCTGGCAAGATGGGTCTGCAGATCAGACGCAAGGGTAACCCTGTTTACAAAAGACATGTCCGGACTCAATTGCTGATTAATATTTGCATCTTGACATAATCCAAAAATCAATCAACATCAAAAGATGTTTTTGACATGGAGATGCAGATGAGCCATCCGCAAATAGAGATCAGCAGTCCTGTTGTCTGGGAAACATCGATCCACTTCACGCCGACAGGCACAAAAGTGGCGATCCTGCCCATGATGACCAAGGGGCGGAAGAAGAACAAAGCCACCGGAAACTATGAAGACGACCTCATGTGGCATCATGTCCGCTTTTACGGAACCATGGCCGAAACGATCGAGAAATATATCAAAGAAGGCGATCGCAATATGGTTGTCCATGCCGAGCTGCAGAACCGGAAAGGAGCTGACGGCAAGTATTATACCAATATCATCGGTCGCGAGATCGTCATGTTCCCGGTGTCGGGGGACCGGATCAAGTCTCTGGAAGAAGCCGGTTATCAGGCGCCAGCGGAAGACCCGGCAGGGTCGCCCGATCTCGATGATGAAATCCCCTTCTGATTTGCCTCCCTGAACTGAAAAGGGGCTGCTTTCGCAGCCCCTTTCTTTTTGCCGGGAATGTCCGCAAAGCAGGAAATGAAGAAGTCACTCTTTGCATTCGCGAACAATCGGAATATAGTCATCAAAAGATATTTTATCAATGGTGAAAATGCCGGTGAAAGAAGAATCCATAGAGGCGCTTAAAAAAAGCTATCAGTCTGCCTTTCGGGATGAAGAAATCCAGTGGCAGAAGCTGACGGCAGCGCGGCAGGCCATGCTGGATGCGGCCATGGGCAATGTCCCGCAGGTAACAGTGCGAAAATGGCTCACGCATCTTGAGGGCCGGCACCGCATTGATATTCTCCATCCCGATACCCGAAAGATTCTGGACAATCTGTCCCATTGGTGCGGTGCAGACCGGCTGGCGCACTGGATGAGGGCATCCAGAATGTTCAATACCGCATCAGACCTGGCCTTCCGATCCGCCATGGAGCTGAAGGCCGCGGCCGGAATTGAGGTAGTATCGGGGCTTGATGGCGAGCGTCCCGACGGAGCATTGCGACGCAAGCTTATTGCGATCGCCACCAGGCTAAATCCCACTGTTGAGCTTAATCTTGTCAGGGAGCTATATGCCGAAGGTCCGGCCCTTTTGAATAGTGGTGCAGCGAGCCCGGATCGCATGGAGGTCGCAGGCATGCATGTCCCCTACTACAATATGTCCACGATTTCCCTGTCGTCACGCTTTGATCCCCTGGATACCGTCTATCACGAGATGTGGCATTCCATTGAACCGGTGCTCACGCCTGAAGAGCGCAAGCTTCTCAGGCAGGCTTTTCCGGGGGACCGCTTGATGACCCACGAGGAAAGAACCGCCGTTGCCTTTGCGGCCTGGGCAACCGGCAATGACAGGCTTGATGCGGATCGGGGAAAATCCCCCGGCACTTTGCGAACATTCCGGAAAGTTGCTGCTGCAGGGGGCCAGTTCCTGCGGTTTGCCGGGAGCCACCGAATTGAACAGATCTTTGGCAGGGCCTATAGCGGTGAGATGGGGCAACGTATGGTCCGCGGCTTCCGGGAAATGACCGGCCGACAGGCATTTTTGCCCATCAGCAGGCCCGTTGCCGCCAAGATATCGGGCCAGATCCCGCCCGTTGTCCAAAAATCCGATCGGAAAGGGATGCGCAGATGAGTGAGGTTGGGGGAATCGCAGCCGATCAGTTGGCGAGCTATGTCGAGCGTATCGAACGCCTTGAAGAAGAAAAAGCCAACCTGATGGCTGACATCAAGGAAGTTTATGGTGAAGCCAAGGCACTTGGATATGACGTGAAAATCCTGCGTCAGATTATCCGGCTGCGGAAAATGGAAGAGCACGAACGCATCGAGCAGGAAGAAATTCTCGAAGTTTACAAACGCGCCCTGGGGATGTCCTGATGTTACCTGCCCGTATTCAGTTGCCCAGTGGGCGCACAATCGAGCCATTGCGTCTGAGAATGGTCGATATCGACCTTTCGGACATAGCATTTGGCATGGGGAGCTCGCTGGTTGTCAATCAGGCAATCCGCCTGGATGTTTCCCTTGCCCAGCTGGCAATTTCACGCAGGCAGCTTTTCGTCTCGATGACACAGAGGCGCGGCCTGGAGCCGCGTATCGATGCGGAGCTGTTTCTCATGCTCAAAGATGCCTGGCAGTATCTCATTACCGAGGCGCAGATCGAGTTGCGCACTGTCTATGATCCCACGGTTCTGAGGCAAATCAGCATGCTGCGACATCATGTCCGGCTCAAACTGTTCCAGCGCTTCGGGATTGAAGAACGGCGCTTTGGAAAGCAGCAGCTGTTTGTCGATATCGCGGATCGCCTTGCCACTGAAGAAGTCATGGTGCGACGCGGGGGGATGTCGCCAGACCGGATCGTTGATCCTGATCTCCTGGTCTATCGGGATATCACTGGCGGCATGACTATTTTTGATGAGGTCTGGATGCCTGCCGAAGGCAGACATGAATTTCATAAAAACCTCGAAGAGCTTGTCGCGCGCAAGAACGGACAGCGGGCAGCATAGGCTGCCTGCAACGGGCACGGTATCTCAAGAGTTTTATAGTTGATTGTGGACAACTACAAACTTGTGTCATTGAAAGAATAACTCTGTTAGTCAAATGCATGATTTGCTAGAATTTGTATCCGGCAATCAGATGTTTCGCATGCAGGATCGGATTGCCGTCTGATATCAAAAGACAAAGGCGATCTTGATGGTTTCGGTTGCGGCACGATCTCTGACACATGAAATTCTACCCTGGGAGATGTCCAGTGAGGAATTCCATCAGTATTTGCAACAAGGACGCAAAGACGAAGAGTTGATCGCGAGGCTTGCGCGCAAATATGCCGTGCGTTTAAAGAGCGGAACCTATTATGCCACGGACGCAGGCAACCAGATCATATCCGCTGATCTTGGTTATTATAACGCCCTGCTTGAAAAGCGCGAGGCACGCGCCCGACTGATCGGCCCGAATGTGGACGGCAAACCCTTGCGCGAACGCGCCGTCTTTAAAGCCGTGGAAGATGGTTACCCTATCCCAGAGGCCGTTCTTCAGGATTTCCCGGGCCACAGGGATCGCGTTATCGGTTCAACCTGGCGTTCACCGGATGGCTCGGAATTGTTACCGCACTTCAAGGTGGGGGACACGACTGCCAGATCGAAATCTCACCAGGTTGAACCCGGCTGGAATGTACGCGCTTTTCGCAGGGGCGAATGGATCGATGCCTTAAGCTATACGCGAAATCGGCGGGATGGTCTCGGAAAGCGTGTTCATGCTGATGAATGGCCGTCAAAACCTACGGATCAGCTCGCACTGATCAGAGGCCTCCACCATCCCGATGAAATGGCAGCAGATCGCTATTTTGATGCCATGCGAAAGGCGATCACGGATGTTGCTCCGGTAAATCAGACACCGTTTGATCATCCGGATGACTGGTGGGTTGTGCGTTCTGTGTTTCCGCCAGCCATGATTTCAAGATATGCGCCTCAAACGGCTCAAACCAACAAGCTTTTGCAGGATGGTCAGGCCGTTTTTTCACTTGGCAAGGAAAACTGGGCCAAAACCCGGGAAGAATTCCTGAGCGACATCCGTTTCGTTGAACTGGATCAAACCGAGATTGACGATCTCAAATTGGCCGCAGAGCCCTTCAAACCCTTATACCAGGGCGGGCACAACAAACTGTTCGTCCGGGAACCCGGTAATCGGGACAACTGGTATCTGTTTACACCTCATTACCGTCATCGGGAACGGGATACGATCCTGGAAACGATCGGCGGATCGAAAGACGGTAAGCTCTGGATTTCCGATACCCACTCACTGTCCCCTGAAGTCAGGGACATGTTTCATGCCGGTGAGATCATTCCATCCCGGCTTGATGTCGATATTTCGCTTCGAGATACCCTGATTGCCGTTCACAAAGATCAGCTCTACATGGCTTTGAGACGTGGCATGCCGGTGCCAGCCACTGTTCTGGACGGCTATCCCGAACTCCGAAACTATCGTACCCCGAACCTCACGGGCGATGACCGTCCTGTTCCCGAGTTTCCTGACGAAAATACGGCGATCGTCTTCAGGGACAGTGAATATTTCGAAGAATTCGAAAATGACGTCATTGAGGAGATCCATGAGGGATTACATCAGTCACCCGATGGTGATGAGCTCATGTTCCAGGCACAGAAGAAATGTCTGGAAGCCAATCACAGGGATTTTCTGGCAGATATGGACGATCTGTATGATCTGTCTGAACGCCAGTCCTGGTATGATGAACTGCGCGAAGAAATTCTTCAGGAATTCGATGTTGATGCTGACGAGGCGTTGGCCGAGGAAGCCCGGGTAGAATTTGAAGATCGGGTAAGGGATGTTGCTTATAACCGCCTGATCGATGAGGCCGTGGAACGCAATAATCCCGAAGACGATGTCTGGAGTTTTGAAGGATATACGCCAGATGGCGGATATCGCGAGGAAGAAGTTCATGAGATCTATTACGAGCTGGAATCAGAAAAGGCACATGAACTTGTAGGAAACCTGCTTGATGACACCTATCTGGTTCAATCACATGAACAGGAAGGTGCAGACCCCTACTTCATCATTCGCTGTGAGCCTAATGACGTGCGTGAAGAGGTTGAGTACCGGCTTCACGAAATGAACAGCGATGGCAATATTGGCGCGATCCTCACCATAGATGAGAGCTACGAAGATGCGACCAAATCCGCAAGGACCCATGCAAAACTCGGCTTCATTCCCCGGTCATATCCGGTAAACCGGACCGCTCCCAGGACCGATGAATGGGGCATGGGGCATATTCATGTCGGAGATGGCGAAACCGACAACGAATACAGGCTCGTGCGCGCCCTTGGAAAGGGTGATTTCGCCGTCGTCATGAGTGGCACCCGCGATCGGCCGGGATATCAGGCGGTTCATCTGCAGACAGGTTTGCCGATCGGTCCGGTCTGGCTGGAGCAAAAGCAGTCAATGTCCTTTGTCGACCTGCTCCAGCCAAGATTTGACTGGTCATCTGTCAATTTTGACAATCTTGGCACTGTCAGTCCGGTTGCCGAGAACGCTGCTTCCGAAGCTCGCCGGCAGGTTCGGGAAGCTTCCCGAACCGGACGACGCATGAAGCGCCGTTTGAGCCCGGTTAAACAGGGTCAATCGCCATTTGGCAGAGACAATAACGGCCTGAAGTCAGGTTTTAGCGGAGCCATCGCATTTTCAGTCGGCCTCTTGGAAAATGCTCTGCCCCGGTTCGAGGAGATGCGTGAAACGGATCTGGAGCGTGATCAGATTGATCGGAAATGGTTGATCGACCGGATCCGTGAGACGGCCCATGACGGACCAATTTTCGAGAATTTCATTGATCGTCATTACGAGAATTACATTCCCGAAACCCAGACGCTGGCTCGGATCGCCAGCGCGACCTACGAAGACTGGTCGGAAAGGCCTGATTCAGAACAGCATGACATTCTGGAAGAATTGCGTGCCAGTCCCGTTGTCAAATCCGAGACAATCCTGATTGATCTTGCGCCTGAATGGGAAGAGGCAATACAGGCTGCTTTCGACAAGGAGGTCAACGAATACGATAGCGCCCGGGTGATCCATGACGACGATCATCTTGGGTATCGTCTGGTTTATCATCCAGACCATCCCGATAGTGGCTTTGAAATCTATGCCCCGGGGCCGCTAGGTGATGAAACATTCATCGGGCACGCCCAGGGCGAGGATTTTCCGGAAGCTCTGGAAGAAGCAAAGCATATTGCCGGCCGTTTTGCACTTATGGGGATCAGGGACTTTGATCATCCCAGTCTTTTCGAACCCCTGAACCCGAGCTTCAGAAATGAGGACTGGGTTCCTGCGAGACTCATCCTGTCTCACCAGCTTGAAACATCTCGCCGGACGGTCAAGGGGGTGGCACGGGGCAATTTCGGTCTGGTCTCTACCGATCAGCATCTGGGCGATAAACAGCCCGGTTTTGCTGTTTTGCATCTGCCAACCGGTTTACCCGTAAAGCCATTCTTCCGGACCGACCGTGAAGCCCGGAACTTTGCCGAACTGCTGGATGTTCAGGCGGACTGGGGCGAACTCGACAATGGTGAACTGCTCTCGAAGCAGTTTTCGCGCCTGCAGGATATCGCGCTTAACTCAAGCCTTGCCGTTAAGGATTTTGAGCGATCGATCCGATCTGGGCGAAAACGGCCGACAGAGACGAACCCCGGATTTTCGGGTGCAGTCGCCTTCAAAGTGGTCTCTCCAAAAAGGGTGGCCGAAATCGAGAAAGAAATCATCAGGGAAATCAAAACCAGTGATGATACCAAGCTGTTTCGCGAGAACTGGCGGAATTTCCTTGAATTACTGGCCTGTGAAGCCCAGTCCTATGCCTTTCCGAAGGACAGCCAGCTTTGGACTGAAAATGAAAAGAACTATCTGGCGGTTGTTGACCGATATCGGAAAACCCCAAAGGGCCTGAAAACCGTTCGGGAAAATTTCCCGCGGGCAGCCCGTCTGTTGCTGGAGGGCATGCAGCTTCCCGAGAACGACATTCTTGGTCGCATTCACATGGAATTTGCCGGTGATAAACGCTGGGGGCAATATTTCACCCCCTACTCTGTCGCCAGGCTGAATGCCGCCATGACACTTGGCGATCTGGATCAGGAGAAGCTCGATCAGGCCAATGATGGGAAAGGTTTTATCAGCCTGAGTGATCCGACTTGCGGTGCAGGTGTGATGATGATTGCCGCGGTCGACCATTTCCGTCAGCTCGGGCTTGATCCGGAGACCGGATTACGTGTCCACATGAAGGATCTGGACGCCCGTGCGGTGCATATGGCCTTCATCAACATGGCGTTACGCGGCATCCCTGCCCGGGTTGTCCAGGGCAATGGCCTGTCAGATGAAGAGGCAAAAGTCTGGGTCACACCCGCTTTTATTCGTGAACGCCAGAAAGATATTGCCCAGGACCGCCGGGACATCGGAAGCAATCTTCAGGCGGAATTTCCGTTTGCCGAAGTGTCACTGTCAATCGGCCGGCGTGATTATCGTCGTCTGTCAGAAGATCTTGTCCGTTTGGGTGCTGGCGACCCGACATTCCTGGATCATGATCCGGTATTCTGGAACGACGAGAGAACGCCAGACGGTCGCGAAATCCCAGGTGAAGCCTCACGCCTTTCGGCGGCCAGACAGATGCTGGAGGCAGCCAATGTTGCCTTCATGGAAGCGGAAACGCTGGGGCTTTCAGCACCCCATCCGGACCGCCAGAATTTCCCTGTTCAGCACCTTGGGGATGACTATCATCAGGAACTTGCCGAAAAAATTCATAATTTTCTGGAATCTGAAGACATTCTGCATCCAACCTCGCGAAAACGCGCACAACCACTGTTTGAAGCTGCTGCCGCTTATCAGAATTTGCGAGAATCCTATCTCGAGCGCTTTCCCGAATGGAATGTCTATCAGGACCTGATCACGCCACGATACAAGACTGGTGAAACACCGGTCTTTGGCTCTGAGGATGATTTCAACCAGATCGATGTCCTTCCGGATGCATCGGAGATCAGCCGGTCAGCTGCAGCCCTCGCCGATATCTACTATCACAGGATCCGGGGCGAGTATCTGATTGAGCATGGCGAGCGGTTTGAAATAACCGAAGAGTTTGTTTCCGAGAAAGCAACCCATTGCCGGGCTGAAACAATTGCAAGCCTTTCTTCAAACGGCGACGAAATCAACGAAAGGTCGATTAGCAAACATGCCCGGGAACTGGTCCTTAAACAGTTGCGCGATGATGGCCTTGCAATTGGCGATATTGATGAAGCTGCATTCGATCGGGAATTTGGCGATGACATAGCCGAAGCCACATTTGAAAAATCCCGAAATGTGGCCGAAGAGCAGCTGAAGGAAATCACCCCCCGGGTGATGGCCGACAAGACAGGGCTAGGTTACAGCATCTCGAAATCAAACAAGGATATTGTCTGGCAGGTCCAGTTCAATGACCAGTTCGTGGCCGATGCGGACAGCTGGAACGAAGCCGTGATCATGGCGGAAGCACATGCGCGGGGAGACAATCCGTCCCTGCTCAAGGATCCGTCCCTGCCTTTGAACCTGCCGGGACCTGATGCTGGATTTACCAAACGCCAGAATGTGTTCTTTGCATCCCCTGGCAGTAGAAACGACTTATTCAACGGTATTGGCGGCAAGCTGATTGACGCCCAGCTGCACGGTCAGTTTGCCATTTCCCGCGATCGGGATGGTCGGCCGGGATGGTTCATTTCACATCTTCCCACCGGAATGAGCGTCATGACGTCTGAAGGACGTTTCTCACGGGAAGAAGAAGCGCGAGACTGCGTCATCGAGTTACAGGCGGCTGCCAACTGGGACATTCGGCGCAATCAGATACATGAATGGTCCAAAACGGCCGACCGCGACACACTTCGCAATATTGCTGCCGCGGTCGTGGACAAGCATCTGTCCCGATCATCCCAGGCGGCCGCCATTAGTCGAAAGCAGGCAAAGTCGACTGATCATGGCAAGGTTCATATTGCTGAAGTCGCCTTCAAACTGGCCGAACAGGATTTTACAGATCAACAGGAAAGGCTGCTGATCGATGAATTGTCCACGGCTGTTGATGGTGGGCGGGTGTTCGCCTCTACGTCAGAATTGCGCAAGTTTGCCTCAGACCTGACAAAGGAAACCATCAGGCCGGAAAGCCTGAAGGCAAAACGTGTCGAAGAATTGGCTGAAGTCGCCATGCTTCGCCTGGCAGACAGGCTGACCCATGACTTTCCCGACAGCATGCCTGTTGGCGACCGCATGCAGTCACTGGAAAACCTTCAGAACCGGTTTTCACGTTTTTCCAAACGCACGTCCCATTCCAGCGAGATGCAGGCTTATTCCACCCCTGTTTCCCTGGCATATTTTGCCAACTGGCTGCTGGATGCCAAACCCGGATTGCCCGTTACGGACCCCGCAGCCGGGCACGGCGCACTGTTTCTCGGAACGGCATTCGAGGACCGACGCGGAAATGAACTTGATCCGGAGCGCGCAAGGTATCTGGCGGTCCCGGAAACAGTCAAGAGCACGCGGGATGCAACCAGATCAAGCACCTTGCGTCGCTCGGACCGTAAACGGATCCCCTATCTGATTGCAAATCCGCCATTTGGCGTACTGCCTGGTTTTGACCAGAGCAGAGTGCGCGCGCTCGAAGAGACCGGGGCGCACCCGATCAAGCCGGGTACGAAAGCGGTCCGGACAAATCGCCTGGAAGAAGTCATTGCGTGGAACGCACTGTCCAATCTTGATGATGATGGACGGGCGGTTTTGCTCATGCCGTCTCCACGCAACACCCGTAGCGGCGAGAATCCCTATCTTGCAGCCGGCATGCGCAGCTTCTACTGGAAGCTTTACAATAAATTCAACGTGACAGGGCATGTCACGCTGGATGGCTCTCTTTATCAGCGCCAGGGCGCACAATGGCCCATTGACGTCATCGTCATAGACGGCATTGGCACATCAAAACTTGATCACCCGGGATATATCCGTCCCCCGGTCGTAAAATCCCAGAAACAGCTTCAGGAGATCGCCAATCATGTCTGGAAACAACGCACAGGCAAGCTGGATGGCTCACCTGACTTTCATTCCGCAGCAATCCTTTATTCCCGGCATAATGCCCCTCTTCGGAACGGTTCTGCTGCCAATGATGAACCGCAAGCTGGACCGGGAGACCTATCTCTTCGCACTTCGGGAGAAGCTGGGCGCGATGGAGAGCGCGGTTCCGGGGACCCTCGCCCGGATCACGGTCAGTCTGGAAATCCCCGAATTGCCGATACAGCCGAACGATCTGATCGGACATCCGGATTTCAGGGCGTTCCTGCAGCCGATCACACGGGAACTGCCGGCAGACCCGAAAACGGGGATTCCAGCAGAACAGAAACAACTCGATCTGGATCATCTACTGATGGAGATCAGCGCATGAAACCGGCCGTCAATGACGAGAGCCTGACGCCATACAAGCCAATGTCGGGTGGTAAATCTCAAAATACGCTGATGCCCTCCAATCTTCACAGCGCCTTCGAGAAAGCCAAAAAGGCCTTCATCGAGAAGCATGGAGATATCGATGAATATGTGCAGGGCAAGCTCGGATATACCTCACGCGATGATCTTTATAAGGCCCTTTCGGCAGAACAGATCGATACGGCCGGCATGTCGATTGATCAGTTTGAAAGCGGCGGTTCCTTCATCAATGGCAAGCTGATGGGTATGGGCAAAGGCCGCGATGCTGCTGTCCAGATTGTCTATGCCCATCGTCATGGCCTGATACCGGTTTTCCACACCGAGAAGCCGAACCTCTATCCGGCAATCATGCGCGACCTTGCCGATATCGGTTTTGGCCATCTCCGTCCATTGATCACCAATGACGGTCTGACGGCCAGCAAAGCGCTGCCCTTGCCTGACGGAACGGTACTGAGCACACCGGACAAGGCAAAACATGATGCCGAACTGATCCGGATCCGGGATCAGAAGAGTCTTGGCGACAAATATGACATGGTCTTTACGACCTGGTCACAGACCCAGACCGTCAACGGGCACGATACATTGCGCCGTCAGTTGCTAAGGGCTCTTGCCCCCAAAGCTTATCTGGTCCGCGATGAAACGCATAATGCCGGCGGAAATGACGAGCTGTACAAAGATTTGAAGGCTCCGGAAAACCGTGCCGAGTTTGCGCGCAGTCTCGGCTTTGATGCCAAGGGTGTCTATGACAGTTCCGGTACCTATGCCAAACGTCCTTCCGTCATGGATCTGTTCAGCCGCACGGACCTGCGACTGGCTGTGAAAAATCCCACTGATATCGGCGAAGTCATTTCCAAACATGGCATTCCCATGCAGCAGATGGTTGCAACCATGCTGGCAGAGAGCGGGCAATATATGCGCCTCGAACGCTCGATGGATGGCACAAAGTATGATTTCATCCCTGTCGATATCGATGAAAAACGCTTTGATCAGTTTGCCGGCGTGATCGAGGCCATTGCAGAGTTCGATCAGGCGAAGAATGGCAGACTGAAAGGATCGCTTGGCCGAAACCTCCTTAAGGAAGGTAAGGCAGCTCTGCCGGACGGCGCCATTGGTGAAGTTGGTGTTAATTCAACCAATTTCACGAGCCTTCTTCACAATGTAACCGATCAGGCTCTATTGGCCATGACAGCCGATCATGTTGCCGGTGAGGCCATCGAAGCCCTAAAGCATGGTGAAAAACCTTTCATCACACTGGCCAATACGATGGGGTCGTTCCTTTCGGAATATGCCAGTGTTAATGAATTGCAGGCTGGCGATGCGATCTCTGCGAGTTATGGCGATCTGCTCAAGCGCTATGTCGCAAGATCACGCGATGTGACTTTGGGCACGCCATTTGGCGAGAAAATCCGTCGCCCCCTGACCGATGCGGAACTCGGGAGCGACCTTACCACGAAATATGCCGAGATCATCAAGCGTATTGATGCGATCGACTGGTCCGGAATGCCGGTCAGTCCGATTGACTATGTCAAGAACCGGATCGAGAAAGCCGGTTACACATTCGGTGAATTTACCGGTCGGATGGACGGGATCGACTATTCCGGTGAAATCCCGCGTTATTATCGCCGGACGGCACAGGAGCGCAGCAAGGCGGCTGCCGTTCTGACAGAACAGGGATTCAATGATGGATCCATTGATGCAGCTCTTGCCAATGTCAGTGCCGCCAGTGGCATGAGTTTGCATGCCAGCGAGAAATTCGCCGATCAGCGTCCTCGCGTGGACCTGACCTGGCAGGCTGATCGGGATGTTACGACACATGTTCAGCTCAAATGGCGCACAAACAGGGAAGGTCAGGTCGTTCCTCCACGATATGGTCATTTCGTGCCAAATATCCCGGCAGCCGAACGTCCAGCTGCCGTGCTTGAAGCCAAACTCCAGTCTCTGAATGCCAATACAACAGCCCGCAAAAACGGCCTGTTGAAGAGTGGCGGTGTGAATATCCTCAATCCTTTGGGAGATCGCGCCGCGGCAACAGTGATGGAAAATAATCCCTCCATTCATTATCGCTTCGGTTTGCCACTCAAGCCGGCTGCAGGGGGACGTGGCCTTGATCCTGAAGGCGCTGCGCGGAAAATCACCGGTCGCCTTGTCATGCTGCCCGTTAAGGAACAGCGCAAATTATATGAGGAACTGGAACGTGAATATCGGACCGAATATGCACGCGCAGAAGCCTTTGGAACGCTCAAGGAAGAAGCCAGGGTTCTTGATCTTGATGCGCGTCTGATCGCAAGGGCCAAACTGGATCGATCCATCAAGTCGAGCTCGCCGTTCGGTGGCCCCATATTCATCAACAAAATGGATGTTGCCAATCTTGACCGGCCATTCCCCTGGACTCGCATTCAGGCGATGCTGAACGACCGTCTGGGGATGCCGGAAAAAACATCATTCGCCGACTTGCAAAAGCACGGTCGGGATCATGCTGGCGCGCTCCGCGAAAGAATGATCGAGCGGTTTGAAAAATACAAATCTTCTGCCATTGAGCGCGCATCCGCAAAACGCAAGGAACAGGTGGCTGCCCGCCTCGATGGAGATCGGGAGCGTTTTGAAAAACTGGTTAGCCAGTTCCCGGTTGGGCGAACCGTTGCCCTGAAAACACCTGACGGCCGGCTCATCTACGGCGTTGTCTCCGGTTTGTCAAAGCGAGGATCCTCGAACAATCCGGTGGCCTCTGCGGCATGGTCCGTCCAGCTCTATCTGGCTGACGGATCCAAATCGATCGACTTGCGTTTAAATGAGGTCGCCCTGCCCGGAGAGAAATCACTCAAAGGACTTTATGAGCTGGCCAAAGCCGATCAGGCCTCCGTGATGCTCAATGGCGAACTGAAATCAATGCCGGTGTCACAGGCCTTTGACAATCTGTCGGCCGACGAGCGCGAGGAGCGTCTGATCGCTACCGGAAACATTCTCGCTGCAGCAGACCGGTTTGATGAGGGTCAGGCCATCTATTTCCGGAATACCGAAGGGGAGATCGAGGCGGGTCTGATCCTGCCGCGTGGGGCGAGTATCGAAAACACGCTGGCGACATCGCCCGTTTTGCTGGAAAAACAGGACCATCAGATCAGGTTCCTGAAAGATGGCAATACTGTTTTCAGTGCTGATAACAATCTGTCGATCAAGGTCATGCCAAAGGATAAGGGGTCGAAGCTGGCTCTGAGCGCGTCCCGCGGGCGCAGCACTGGCGGTCGCTATTGGCTGGATCGCGAGATCCGCAACCTGACCGGTGATTTTGTCTCCAGTGGCAGCTCGATGGTGGCCTATCTTCCGATAGAAAAATCCAGAGATATCCTCGACATCATCGAAAAGAAGGGCATTAAACTGTTTGCCCGCGATGATCTTGATAATGCGCGGAAGCTGACCGGTACCGAACTTCCGGAAATGGTTGATGTAAAAACGACCGTCAAACCAGATAATGCAAAACCGGCCACTCGACCGTCAGTGGAACAATCGGGTTTCGTGATGCCCTGGGATTTGCGCGGACAGGAGCAGAAGCCCTTTGCCCGTTCCCTCCAGTTTTCGCTGGGGCGTCCGGTGGCTCTGCGGGAAACGGAAAACGGCTTTGAACCTGTACAGCATAACGGAGCCCCTGGACCACAGCAGGACGGAAGCAGAATTCACAGAATTATGGGGGTGCCCGATTACGTATCGCCGGATAATCTGATCGCTCATCTTCATCTTGAGGACCATTCCGGACGGCATGTTCACCAGTTTAACAGGGTATATTTCTCCGTTGGAAATTCGGGCAGTAACGGCCTGACGGTTTTCTCTGAAGATCAGATCAATGACTTTCCCCCTCATCACCAGTATGACATCTGGGCCATGCGCCGTGGGGCTCCACCTGCGCAATGGGTTGTTCAGGATGTCCCGCTGCTGTCACCTGAAGGGCCTGTGCGCTATCCAGGCTTTACATCCCCGGATGCGCCGGGGCTTGCCGTTGTCCCCTTCCCGCGTCCGGGGCTTCGACCCGGCAGCTTTGATCCCGAAGCCTTGCGCTTCGTTGTCATCCACCGGGAAAGCGGACAGGCGTTACTGCCTGGTAACCGCTTCATGTATACCGCAGAAGGGGCTGCGGAAGCTGCCCGCAATATGGCCGCAGGTTATGATTTCACCAAGCTGACCGATCCTGAGGCAATGCCATATGACCAGCGTGCCAGGATCAACTCGATCCTTCAGACCGGGTACGAAAAGGCGCGTGAAACCGATCTGGATCACTGGCTTTCGTACAATCTTGCGGCCGGTGTCTCGGATGCCTTCCAGAATGCCGAAATTCTCTGGATGCCCGTTCTTGATGCGACAGCACCTGATCTCGACGACGCCGTCTCCGGAAACCAGGCGATGGGGGTTTTCTATCTCTATCCGGATCGGGATACGGCGCTTGATGCGGGTCTGGAAGATGCCATTCCGGTGCGCGTTCTGCCGGGAAAAGTTGCCGACCTCACGGTTAACCCATGGCCAGAAGAGATCCGGTCAATCACGCGGGAATTTTTTGAGAATAACCGCGATGCTCTGGAACTTGGCCTATCGACGACTTTGTATGAAGAGGTTGATCAGTATCAGGAATATGAAGATCGCGTAGATGACGGCGAAGATCCTGACACTGTCATGGAGGAAATTGTCGAAAGAGAATTGAAAGAATTCACTTACGACGCATTTGAAGACTACATTCGCCGGCAGGATTATCGCGCTGCCGGACAATATGATGGTGATCTGAAAGATGCCATCATGGGCTGGCTGGCAGACGCCGGGTTTGATTCTGCGCGTATGTGGAATCCTTTTGAATATGATCAGAAGGAACTGTCGGCATTTCGTGTTCGAAATGTCGAACCTGCCTGGGATCAGCTCGAAGCGACCATTGCGATCGCACGCGAAGAACGGGCCGAAGAGCTCTCCCGCAAGCACGCCTGGTCGGCCGACCGCGGAGAAGATGAAGTTCAGAGACTGAAAAACTGGAAAGCCGAGGAGCTGGAAAGTTTTGATTCCGCACAGCTGCAGGAACACGGGTTCGATGTGAACGAAGTGCATTGGCTGGCCGTTCCGAACAGGGAATTTCCGGAACTCGACCGGGCCTGGGAAGGCCAGAAACCGGAGCTCTTCACCCGCAGGACCGATGCAGAGGCGTCGGGGCGTTTCCCTGAGGCTGTTCCGGTCTACCTGCGCCGTGGAGCCGGGGTCGATCTGACAGGGGAAAATGAAAAGTCCCTTGAATTCATCCGGCAGCTTGAAGCCGTTCCGGGAATAGATCACCAGGCACTGTCAAAGTTACCAGGCGGTGACGCCTCACAACTCATCGATTATATCGACCAGCTGGCGGAAATCCGCAATCTTGACTGGATCCAGTTCAACCAGGACAATGTTGTCAGAACACGGTTGGTGGATACCTCCGATGTGCGGGTTGCATGGGATGCCATTCAACGCAAAAGCCTGCATCGTCGTACCAGCGATGTCTATGTCGGGCCTGCTCTTGCGGCCGCGGCAGAAGCTGCCGCTCTCGAAGCACCAAGACTGCTGCTCACCGGTCCGAATGGAGAACAGCAGTCTGAACTGGATGCCAAAATGACGTCCATTTTCCTTCAGGCCGAAGAAGTTCGGACACTGGTCGGAAAAGGAGCCATTGTGCTGTTCGTCGATCGCGATCGGTTACGGTTGTTTGACCGTGATGCCCGACTTGCCCATGCACATGATCCGGCTTTGCCGCTTGTCGAAATCAACGATATGGCCGAGATCGAGATGCCGACGGCGGATGCCCGTTTGCTGGCCGAAAATCTGGCCAAGGCATATGAAGTCGCCATTGCCAGTCTCGATGACGATGGGAAAATCAAACTCGAACAGTTCGCCGGATCAAGCCATCTTACCGAAACCTTCGAGATAACGGATGCATCAGACAGTTCAAAACTGAGCGAACGCCAAAAGCTTCGCGCCGAACGAAAGCAGACAGCCTGGGCCGATAAACCGGTTCACGATCGCTATGAAGATCTTCTGATCGCTGCGAGGTCTCGCGAGGTTCCGGCCCTTCATGAAGGGGATCGTTACTGCCTTGCCGGGCGAATTGCCCGGGATATGGCCGACAAGTCAGAAATCCTGCGGGGCAGACTTGATGCGAATGACGTGACCTGGTTTGAGGAAAGCGAGATTGGCCAGATCACCTCTTTGTTGGCATCAGAAGGTAAACGTCTGATGCTGGCAGACGGAATGACCCGTGGCCAATGGCGGCAGGCCAGAATTTCCGACACACAGGAAACAGTGGCGGTTGAGGAAATTCTTGCGGCTAATGCCATTGAACAACATGCCGAGATGTCTCAGCGTCATCCGGATCGCATCGTGTTTGTCAGGGATGGCGAAAGCTGGCTGACCTTTGACCAGCATGTTGAGCAAATCGCAATAAAGGATCCCCTGCTCACTTCCAAGTTCGAGCAGCTGGGCGATCATAAGGCCATAAGGCTGTCAGATACCGAAGCGGAATATCAGGCCCGACAGATGAGCCTTCGGGGGCTCTCGGTTGCCCTGATTGAGGTGGCGGAGGATGGCCGGGCCAATGTTCGCAACTTCGCTCCGGATACGGAAATCACACGTGTAGAAGACACGGCACAATCCATCACGGGACAAAAGCGCGAAGAAGCCGTAAAAAGGCAAACTGCAGCCAGCAGCCGTATTGAAGCGGAAACGCTACAGGCACAGGAAGGCCGCAATGCCGATCTTGCCTCGGTCTGGGACAGTGCAAAGTCTCAGAACCCGGCGTCGGTGGTGATGATCAATACACCTGATGGCCATGTTCTATTTGATGGGGATGCCAGACTGGCCGCTCGCTTCTTCCAGCCAGCCCAAAGCAGATTGACAATGGTTCGGGATGGACAGGAACGGCAACGCGTCACAACAACAATTGCTCCAGCGGTTGTCGACCGCGCGCTTGAAACCTTGCGCAACCAGTCTGCCGACATTGTTGTCCTGTCGCCGGATGGTGATGAATGGCAGGCTGCCTCTCATGCGGCAACCAGGGTCGGGACAGAATATGAACCCCTGGAAGAAGCCGTTCTCAAACGCCGTAATTTTGAGACGGGTACGACCTGGTATGTTCCCGCGGATCGGGCGGGGAATCCCTCAGGCCATCCCCTGCTTGACGGGATTTCTGTCTATTCGGATGAAATGGCTGCTTCTGTTGAAACCGGCACGGCAATTCCGGTTCATATCCGCACCGGTAATCTTGCGAAACTGACAGCAGCCGAGCTTGCGGGATACAGCTGGACGTCGCGTCTGAAGGAAATCAATGACCGTTTGAGCGCGCAATACGGGTTCAGCGGTGTTGAGGAACTCAAATCAATCCTTCTGGATGGCAATCCGGACAGATGGTGGTCGGAAAAAATGACGGAGCTTGGGATCGCCGGTGACCCTCGCGACCTGCATCGATCGATCATCAGTGAGATGCGCCGTTATGGTCATGACGGCATGATCATGCTTGACCAGAACGGCTATGAAATGCGGGTGATTTTTGATCAGCAGGCGATCTACCCAAAAAGAATGATTGCATCCGCCAGAGTCGATAATCGCAATACATCGGTAGCCTCGGCCGTTGCAGCTGCACCGGGTTTCGGCATGCGTCCCGGCAATGCCCATCCAGCAGCGTCTCCGGATTTTGTCCCCAATCGCGGACCTGCCCGCTTTACGGTGACGGCAGCCCCGGAAACCCGTCAGGATGTCAAAGCCCTCCTTGACGATCTGGCCGCCCATCTGAACAGCAGCAAGGAGCTGTCAGCGACGGACAGAAAGCGTATCATGCGGGAGAACGGGCTGCTTAACCGTCCGCTGGATGGCCGTATTTCACGCTATACCGAAGACGTCATCGCCCTGAATTTCGGCTATGCTCTTTACCCGGCTTCGAATGGAAACTGGGTTTACGCCTCGATCCGGGATTTTGTTGCCGCAACGGGTCCTGGCGGAAGCCTCTATGGTCGCTGGGCGCCGGAACTGGCAGATCAAATAGCAGATTATGCCGGGATCTATCTGGATCATCTTGATGCCAATTTCGAACATGACCTTGCCCGGCTCAAGGACGAGATTGCTGATCTGGCGGAACAGGTTAATCCGTCTGTGGAAACAAATTTTGTAGACCGTCTGTTCGCGGATGGTCGAATTGATGGTGAAACGGACCGTCAGCCTGTCCTTGGATTGTATTTCGCCGAAACGGATTCCATGACAATTTCGACCGATCTGTCGCGCGGCAATCCGAAATTGACCGGCGGTCATGAACTTTACCATTCGATTGTCCCTCTCCTCGAACCTCAGGAGCGCAGGGCGATTGCGAGGAGCTTCGGGACCGAGGAACGGGCAGCGGAAGCTTTTGCCAAATGGCTTGCCGGCGAACCGGATGCACCTGGTCTTGGCAAACTGACCAATTTTGTGGCGCGCATGAACAGCCTGCTTTCTGGACGTGGTTTCCAGACCTGGCAGGATGCATTCGAAAAGGCGAAATCGGGAAAGGTTGCCGCGCGCGCAAAAGTTCTGGATGTGTCATCAAACCTTGCCCTGCCCGAGGCTGTCGCTCTGGTGGAAGCTGCCGGCCTGGAAGCGCTTGCAGCGACAGTTCGTCAATATGGCCGACGGCTGGAGTCCAAAGCAGTTCCGGCGGAAATGGTCTATCGCCTGCTGAAACTTCATCTGGATGATGCGCAGATCGTCCAGGCTGCCCGGGCAGCCGGATATCATCGGGTCGAGGATGCTGCAAACGTATCGACGATCCCGGCAACACGAAGCCAGCGGATATCCGAAGACCTGGAGCTTCATCGCAAACTGACACCGGTCGATGTCGGGACGAACGACGCATCTCTGGTTCGCCAGCCATGGCAGATGTCCTCGCCAAAGCCCAGAACATCTGTTGTCAATACGGCTGCCGGACCGGCTATTGCAAGGGGCAGACAGTCACCACATGTCATTCGATATTCAATCGGACATGGTGCTGAAATGAATATTGCAACTGGCCCAAATGAGGGTTGGTCATCAAAAGAAAATACTTTACGTTCTTCTTTTGATGTCGCAGAATATTTGCACCGGGAAGATACAGGTGATATTGCTAACACAGGTAGACAAACAATGTCGGTACCAGAGCCCGTTTTCCCGCTTCCTGCAAGGAATGATGATCAGCCTATGGCCCGCGGAAATTTCGACAGCATCCCCCAGAAGGCATTTGCCCTTTATATTCGCCGGGATGATATCAATCAGCTAAAGGCCGAAGGTCGTTGGCCCGTAAAGCAGCCTATTCTTTACGACAATACCAACCGGGTTTTCTATATTTCCAAAGAACATCCCGAATTCGATGATCTGTATGACCGTTTTGGCCACGATCAGGCGCGAACCGAATGGCTCAAGGATCTGCGCTCGCGCGACCAGATGTTTCTTGAACATGCCAATCGCTCGGTTGATATGCAGGATCGCATCTATCTGCACCTGCCTCTCGATGAGGTTCGACTGGCCCGGCGGACCGGGGCAGTCTACGATTCCTCGCTCAATCAGTATTATGTTGCGAAGAATCATTCGAACGCGACGATGCTTGCGCGCAAGTTTGGTCCCGAGAACGCTGACAACCTGGCCCGGGTCCGGAAGGAACGCTCGGATCTGAGTTCAAAGTCTCTGTCACGGATCAGTGCGTCACATTCGACTGCAGATCAGATGGCACGTTTCAGTCTCGGACGGGATACTGCCGAGGAAGTCGGCGGCAGCCTTGCCGGTGATCTCGGACGTTCGGCAGCCCTTGGCGGGGCGATTGCAGGCAGTGTCGAACTTGCCAATCAGGCAGGTGCTAAAGACTATCTTCCCGATCCGCAGACCATTGAAGGTGTCTTCCAGCGTTTTGGTCCCGGGGACTGGCGTGAGCTTACCGATTATTCATTGAGCGGTAACGGGTCACTCTGGGACCGGATTTCGGAAGAAACACGCCAGGAAATCACCGCATTTCTGGAGCTTCAGGAAACCGGCATTCAGAATGTTCGCGATGTGTTTAACGCATCTGTCGGCTATGCCCGCGAACTCGGACAGGGAACTGTCGATACTGCAGCACTTCTGGCTGAACCTGAAACCTGGGCATCGATGCTGCATGCAGCAAAGCAGTTCAGCACATCTGTCGGCAATGACATAAGCAATGCGCTTGCAGGTACCACATTCAATGCCGGCCCGGCCGGGGCCACCCCGGACAGCTTTGTTCTTGATGAAGCTTTCATGCGACTGTCAAGTGAGGCAGGCCCGGGAATACAGCCAACCATTCTTGAGCATGCCAGGACGGCCTTCTCCGCGCTGGGTGATAAAGCGCGTGAGCTGGCAGAACCTCTGTCGGATGCCATTGGTGCCAAAGCGACAGTCGCGCTCGCAGCCCTCGGTGGGGTTGGCGGTCTGACGGCCGTCGCCAACGTTGCTGTGGCCGGTGGCGGGGCGGCAGCTCTTTATGCGACAGGCAATTATCTCTCCCGTCGTCGCGAACGGCTGTCAAACTGGACCAGTATTGCCAAAACGGCACCCTGGATGCTTTCTGCGAAGGAATTCGGGCAAATTGCAAAGCGGCTCTACAAAATCGAGACCCTGAAAACCGGCGATGGTGTCCAGAAGTCCCTTCTTGACAGAAGCAGTGGCGAGATCATCCTCGCCGAACGAATGAAATCAGGCGAAAAACTCTCTTCGCGTCGTCTGGTTGAAGCCGCTCACACCGCCCTGGTAGAAGGGGCTCTTCAATCCGGATTCCCTGTCCCGGCTCATGTTCAGAAATCGGTGGAAGAGACGCGCAAGCGTCATCTTGAAGCCGGCTATATCAAGCCGCGGATTTCTTCGACAATCGTTGATGCGGCAAGTGCAAGAGCACAAGCCTGGAGCAAGTCCGTACCGGTACTCTATGCCCAGGATGATACGCCGGCATCCTTCAAGATCTATAGCGAACAGCTTCGTAAGGGCTTTTCGCCCGAGCAGCAGTTTGGCGCATTGCTCCGGACGCGCCAGCGTCTGGGTGAAGAAACCGATCCTGTCCGTCGGGAACAGCTTAATCACGGAAACAGGCTGCTGGGGCAGTTCATGATTGAACAAAAGGATCTGGCTGTCAGCAGAAGCCAGAAACCATCGCCATCCCAGCAGTTTACCCGGGGTCGCAGCTTCTGATAGGGAGAGTTCCCAATGACAACAGTTCAACAGTTGCAGGACGGGCACAAGGATGCCCGTCTGCGCCTGAGTGATGCGCTCGATCATTACTCTGCGGTCCGCTCATCACTGATGGCCCAGATGGTCAATTCCGGAAGACCCGAAAAGGATGCAGACCAGCTGCTGGATGCCTTTGAAAGCCTGTGGGTCCCGACATTTTCCACCGGATCAAGCCGTGCCGTCCCGAATGCGATGGCGCGACGGGAATATGATTCGGCGCTGCGTGCGGCAGTCGGACCGGAAAATTTTGACAGGTTTACCGGCGCGCTTCTCGACTATCGACGTTCGCAGCAAACCGCAGCTGACATCAATGAGCGGCTCTACAAGGCCGGGGGCGTTGAACTCTATGAAAGTTCCGAAGCGGAAGCCGCAACCCTGACAGATATGCGCAAGGATATCGTTCGTACCGTTCGACAGATGAACCCTACAGCCGATATCAGGGTCTTCCTGCAGGGCATGGAACGATCTGGGCCCGGCATTGAGCTTGACCCGGTCCGCAAGACCATGGCCATTGCACTTGATGCGGGCAATTTTGATCCGGACGATGCGGTTAATCAGTCGGTCTTTGTCAGTCTTACCCATGTTCTGACACAGAAAGAGCGCCAGATCCTCGATGAGGCTTTCAGCACATTCGATCAGGTGTCACTTGATAATGGCAAGACATGGAGAAAGCTTGATCCCGGCGAGAAGATCGAACCGATCGATGGCGATCCCTCTTCCGGAATGATGCGTCTGAGCGATGCCAGTGGCAACAATATTGGCATTGTCTCTCATCGACGTGTCCAGCTTGAAACAGAGCAGACAGCCCAGCGTGCCGCCCAGGCTTTTGTCCGCTATCGCAAGGGGGCGTCAAAACCGCCTCAATTGATCGAGCGAGCCCTTCAGCCATTCACCAGTTTCTTTGAACGTGTGGGAAATCTCGCGCGCGGCAGAGGTTTCCAGAATGTCGAGGACATCTATCGCAAGATCGAACAGGGCAAACTTGGTGGCCGGGCGGAATTGCAGGCAAAGTTGCCGGGTGTTCGAATGCCGCTGCCTGGTGACAACAGGGATCTTTATGACCGGGCCAGAAATTCGATCGGAAAAATGACCGGATTTGAACTGGCCGCCTCGATCCGCGAGCAGCAGGTTCAGTTGCGCGAAAAGCGCAAGGAAATGAAATCCTTTCGTCGACAGCTTTTTGCCTATTCCTCGCTGGCCCGTGGTCTGGCAAAAACCCGTGATTATCTCTCGACCAAGGGTCAGGATGCCCTGACGGCCGACATGCGCGAGATGAATGAGCTGCAACGCGGTCTTGCGGCGCTCAAGGCAGAACAACGGCGTCGCTCCGGGGAAACGGTCGCCAACGGACTGGGTGTCCCGCCGCAACCGCCCGGTCAACGCTATTCCGATGTCGTTGCCGAAGCCCTGTCCCGTGAAATCTCGGGGCAATCGGAAACGATCCGGATTGATGGCCGTTATGCCCAGTATGAAGTCGAAGCCGGGCGTGAGGGCCAGGAATGGCCGATCAATGTCGGGTTGAAACCCCATACCGGCGAGGATGCGGTTCAGATCGGTATGGCTGCGACGACGGGCGGGGCCGCGGCTCTGATCAATGCATTTGAACAGATCGGAACCGGTGCTGTTTCGACAGAAGCTAACAATCTCGCGGTAATGGCCTCACGCGCCGGAACAGACGGGAATGCCGATATCCGGACAATTCTTCAATCCGGCCTGGTTGAACCGGGACTGAATGAAGCCATCAGCCGCAAGGATGTCATGGCATTTGTCTATCCGCTTAAAACCGGGGATGTCATTTTCCAGACGGATGATGGACGCTGGCTTGCCGCCCGGTCGGAAAATTTCCTCAAACTCGTAAGTCAGGTCCCCGATCCGCATCTCTCGGCTGCCGGAGAAGTCATTCGCGACAATGTTGTCCGGTTGCAGAAGGCCGCCTCCGGACCAAGAACCCGTGATCTTGATACCGGTGAAGGGACAAAAAGCACTGTCGCATCAGACATGGCCCCTCTGAACCGGCAGGACAATGGACCCCTTCAGCCTGATCCGGCCGGGCCGGCACAGGCGATGGCCGCCTCGATCGGTGCCAAAGTCCATTCAATCGGTGAAAATCGCGAAGAAGTGGCAAAGCTGAAGGACGTTTTGTCCGGATATAGCGATGAGCAGCTCAAGGCGAGCCTGGAGCTAACCCGGGAGGCACGCCAGAAGATCCAGCCCGATGCGCCTAAAATGGACCTGCAGGAAAAGCGCAATCTGGGGCGGGCTGAAAATGCGATGCTCGAAGTGATGCGTTCAAGGGGAATGGATACCAAACCGTTTGAAGGACCGGTAATCCGGACAGGTTCCCGAAGTCAGGGATCGCAAGGACCCAAAATGTAAACGAAAAAACGGCCCCTGATGGGGCCGTTTCTTTTGTTCTGGCTCGACGGTGTTTTACTCTGGTGAGAGAGCAGGTTTCACACCGGACGTATCACAGGTGATGTCAGAATCGATATAGCCGGTATCGATTTCAAGATTGGTAGCGTCGTTATCGACACTGTATGTCAGTTCAATATCGCCAACTTCATCGACATATCCGGTAATCTTGCCTTCCGTATAGCCTTCATACTGGTCCAGCACCTCCAGTTGGAGATCGGAAACCGGCACTTCAATTGTGCGCTCGGGCGTAATGACCTTGTCATTTTCATCAAGTTCTTCCGGCAGGGTGAAACTTAGAGGCCCGTTCAATTCGACAGTCATCAGCAAGCTCCTTTGTTTGAGGCGTTCATTCGCCTGTCCTGATAGAGACGGCCAGGAAGCCTGAATGTGCCTAATTTTTTTTCGGGTGCCCGTTTTCGGTTCGTCATCAGTTCCCCTTCCTGCCAAGTTTAACCGATCACTCTTTCATGATCGATTGCATATTGCGGTCGCCAGGCAAAAAAATGCCCCGACACCAGATCGGGGCATTAACAAGATTGGTTGAAAGGACGTGATTATGCGGCTTTCTGAAGGGACTGGATCGTTCGGCCCTCTCCCCCCGTGGAGGCGCGCAGATGTTCCAGAGCCCCGCAAAAACCCTGTCCGTTAAACGGTTCATTGTCATCTGGGATGGGAGCCGCAATGCGAGATCGCTGTAACAGTTTCTTGTCCTTGAAGTAGAACGGCGTGTCACAGACGATTGGCCGGTTATATCGCCGATATGCCATCACGATCTGCTGGCCTTCGCGCCAGGTATTGTCGGTGTCCGATGACATCAGGTCGGAAGGAGAAAATACCGGTTTTGGTTTCAGCGACCGGCTTTCATTGACATCATTGGATTTGACCTGTGCCTCCTTGTCGGCAAAGCTTTCAAGCAGGCCGAAAAGCATCTCGCCGATCATACCGAACGGACGTATCCGGTGCGAACTTTCGCTTTGCTCGAAAACCGTTTCATTGCCGATCATTTCAGAAATTTCCTTTGCCGTCGAACCATCGGACAAAGGCAGAATGATCTTCCATTCAGTGGTATCAAGCAGTGCTTTCAGGCCATCTGCCCCGTAGGTTTCACGGATCTGCCCATAAGACTGCGCAATCAGCAGGTTCCCCACTTTCTGACCGCGGCCGACAGCCGGGCTGGAAAGAAGCGTTGCCATTTTCGGCAACTGCGCGAATTCGTCGAGCAGAAAGAGAACCTTGCGGGCCGACTTCACAGATTGCGCATCCTGGGAGATCAGACGGGCCTGCATGGCTTCGGTCAGCATGACAAGGATGGGGGCCATCGGTTTGATATCTTCCAGGGAAACCGTGATATAAAGCGTTACCGGATACTCCTTGCCGTCCTTGCCCTTCATGCCGCGCATGTCATCAAGACGGAAATCGGATGTCGAGGTCCGTTCCCGCACGGTCTGCAGTTTGAAGATCGCCAGACCGTTATCGAGGGTGGAGAAGATGGATCCGCGTTCGTCCTGAGGCGTGTTTTTAAGCGATATCAGTTCCTGGCGGACACGGTCCGGATATCCGTTCTCGTTGCAGCGGTCGATCATTGACTGCAAAGCCCCGTCCAGAGCATTGCTTTCCTGCTGCTTGTCACCTGAATGCGAACCGCCATGCTGCTCAACAGCGTTTGACCACAAATCGATCAGACGGCCGAAATTGGGCTCCATCCCCTGCTCTTCACAATATGCAATGGTATAGCCCATCAGTGCAAAGCCGGCAGATCGGGCACGGTCGATAAAGTGTTTGCTGTTTCCCCCGCCACCTCCTGGCGGTTCAGGAACCAGACCAAAGGACAATTTCTGGATATAGCTCTCCCGGCTGGCCTGCATGATCGCGATTTCCCGGGTAATCGGCGCAACCTCGTTGCGCATGATGTCGCGGATCGGCGCGGAGGTGTTTGCGATTGGGGAAAGTGACCCGGGCTCGTTCTCAAGCCATAGGCCCCAATCGTTATTATGGCTGATTTCCTGAAGAAGACGGACACGTGCATCCAGCGCATAGCGTCCGTAAATCTTGCCAAGAGCCTTGTCGAGCTCCTGCAGGGCCGATTTCAGTCGACCGCCATCCGGGAGGCTATGGGTTGGGGAAAGCGGATTCCACCGAGCCCCGTTCCGCCCCCTGGGTTCAAACCTGAGAACCGCGGAACATCCGGAACGATAACCTGCGGTATCGCGATACAGTTCCCCCTTGATGTCAAAAATGAAAAATGACCAGTCGCGCATGTGCTCATTCAGGATTGTGGGGATGGCGATGCCTGATGTTTTCCCCGAGCCCGGCGCGGCAAGCACGAGCGCTGTCAGTGTCGTGTTCGATTGCAGGTATCGTTTGTTGAATTTGCCAAGAACGATACCTCCTTTATCGAGAAGGTTGGTTGCCATGGTGTTTTTCGGGCTGAAATAGCTGTCACGCCAGCATTTCCAGCGTTTGAGGTCCTTCATGGTGGCAATACGTGAATTGCCATGAAGGGTTCGCAGCGCGTCATGGGGGTTCTGTTTTCGGATCATGATGGTTGCCAACAGGCAGGTTCCGACGATCCATAGCATGACCTTTGGTGCCGGTGTCCAGGATGACCACGCATTTCTGAACCATTGCTCATAGAACATGATGACCCTTAGCGGGTCATAGGCCATCATCCGGAACCATTTTCCCGTATCATTCAGCCATTGATTGGCAAGTCCCCGCATGGCCATCATCCAGAAGGCTATGCCGCTTGCCACGGACAGGGAGACAAGAAGCAGGCAGATGAACCAGGCAACAGGCGCAACCTTCATGTTGTAAACACTGCTTTTTCTCGCGACAAAGACCCCAAGAAGAAGCGAAATGAGGCTTGTGATACCGGTCGCCAGCATCACCATGCCTTCCTGTCCCCGGGAGACGAGGGCATCGATCGGCCATGCAAGGAGAACGGATGCGATCAGGCCGAAAAATGTCAGGTGCCCTGCTTTCCGGTTCCAGCTGTGATACCTGTCAAGAGCTTCGGTTTTCCTGTTCTGTTTCATGCTCAAGATGCGACCTCCTGAAAGACCGGCCCGTCGCTTTCGGTCATCGGCCGTGGAGCTGACAATTGCATTTGCTCGATCGGGTCGAGCGAGGGTTCATGGCGCTGAACGAGACCCGGATTGTTGTTGGCAGGACGGAACAAGGAGAAGATGGCGGCCGTAATTTTAAGCGCTTCTTCCTGTGTTTCGCTCAGCGGTTTGCCGGCATTCATCGCTTCAACAACCCGGCGCATTTCCTGAGGTTCCGGCATGCCAGGGAAAACAGGCTCATTGCGCAGCTCTTCCCGAACCTCACGGCGATCCAGTGCTTCCTTGGCGCTGACCACATCGGTTATGCGTCGTTCATCGGAAACCCCGTTTTCCCCTTTCATCTGTTTTACCTGAATGATCAGATCGACGTTGTCGGCAAACAGATCCATCATGGCGCCGAGCTCGACATCGGCGCCGCCGCCAAGAGCGACACGCCGGCGCCAGCCTCGCAAGCCGTCAATTGGCGAATTGGCATGGCTTGTGGCACAGAAGGAGTGGCCCGTATCCATCACCTGAACGGCAGCGCCGGCATTTCGAATGGAAAGCTCCGACATCCAGAAATCGTCGGGATTGAGGCGTACTACCGCATCGATCAGATCTGCGGCCGTCACACGCAGGTTTGAGTCATATCGCGAATAGATCAGATGCCTGCGATCCGGATTGGCAAAATCAAGTTCCCTGGTATCTTCGACCGTTACAACCCGGTTATGGATCGGGACATCTTTCGCAGCCAGATTGAGAACGGTGGTTTTGCCGGCATTGGTTCCGCCCAGGACAAGAACGGTTTTTCCATCCGCAATTGCCTGGCGTATACGATCTGTTTTTCTGATCATTTCGTCTTTGGGCAGATATCCGAGATAGTCTTCCCATTTGACATCAATCTTGCGCTTGATGCGGATCGAGCAGGCGAGATGATCTTCATCAACCGTCGGGCCGGTAATACCGAGCAGGCGATCCCCGTCAGGTGTTTTACAGGCCAGGATCGGCATCTGGGGCGAGAACCGCACGCCGTAGGCATTGGCAAGCGACAGGAACAGATCGTTGATATAGATCTGGTCGAGAAACTCGATTTCCTTTTTCTTGAGATAGACCTTTCCCCGACCGGCAACATAGATATAGACGTTCTCGGGGCCGTTGATCGTGCATTCCGTTGCGTTTTTCTGCCAGCGTTGGGCATGTATGAGCCGCCCCAGCGGCTCATACGCTTTCAGCAGGCTTTCTGAAAAGATACCTGCCATTACCACCAGCCCCATGCGCCCATACAGTCTGATTTGGCCGCATTGTCCATCGGGCGATGCGCGGCATAGCCAGGGGAGCGGTAGGCGAGTAGTTCACCACCGTTCGTTTCCCTGATAGAAGGTGCGGAGGCTGTCAGACGGCACGAATTGGTAGAGGTTTCACCGATTTGTACACCATCCTCCCTCACTATTCGCCTGTCTGCGGACGCATCCGTCCAGGAACAATGGTTCGGACTGGAAGCTGAACCACTCTTCCATATATTTTCTGTGGGGTTAGCTTCATAACGCCAACCCTCGGACGTTCTGCCACACGGAGCGTAGGAGCCACCGACATTTCCTGTCCGACGCCCACTACTAAAGCTTGGTGCGGCCCATTTGGTTTCTGCAGGTTCCTCCCAACTTATGACGACATCGCAGCCATCTCCCTGGCTGAGTGCTTCAGCTTCGCCCAGGACACGGTCAAATGTCGATACCCCGTCGCCGCGCAAATAGCGTTCGACATTGTTACGGCGCATCCATTTTTCACAGGATTCTTCTTCATAAAAGAGCTCGCCAGTTGCAACTTCCAGGGCCTGCTGGAAGACATAGGGTATTTCAACTGCCCCCTCGCGGACCTGGGCCTGTGAGACAATCACCTCGCCGCCCGATGTCTCGATATAGATTTCGGTCTTGGGTGTTGATACCAGTGCATCATCATTGTTCTGATAATCCGCGATACGAACCTGGTGTGTGAACTCGATATCGTTGTCCTGCAGGCATTCCGAAAGAACGACTTCCGGTTCACCACTGAACTGGTACTTCCAGCGACCGGAGCCAAAGGACTGGCCTGATGAAATGTAATGGTAGAAGGTCGTGTCACACCCGGTCGGATCCTGAAAGACTTCAGTTCCCTGAGCCTGATCGGGAGCGCATTCGGTGATGGCAACCATTTCGCCATCCATATCGATCTCGGTCCGGAACTGTTTGTAAACGGCACGTGTTCCGTTCGTCATCGACAACTGGGCATTGGTTGGTGCGAGATCCGCGCAATAATCAGTGTTCTTGACATGCGAATAGGTCAGACCACTGTCATTGCAATCGCTGACAACTTTATGCTGGCCATCTTCGATGTAGTAATATTTGGTCTGCTGATAGCTGACACCTGCATCAAAGTCGTGGCGGGGCGTACAGCCCTGCTCGGTCTGGTCAAGAGGCGAACTGGCTGCTTCTACGCGCTGACAGGAAGTAACTTCGATCTCGTTCCAGGCGCTTGAGATGTTTTTGGACTGATAGACCCATTTCCCGCGCTGATAGACGACATTATTGACCAGATCGACTTCCATCGTACATTCGTCGGTCTTCTGGAAGATGTCATAGACCAGCTCCTCGTCCTTCTGGCACTCGGTATCCACATTCTGGTTGGTTCCACCACCATTGACATAGAACCTCTTGAATGACGCCCAGGCTTTTCTGGCATCCATGTCGACGATGTCGTTACATCCGGCATAGGAGCGCGCCAAAGGATAATTGGTGCCGTTTGGCGCACAGTTACCTTGCGGATTACCGTTTAGCACTTCCTGCGACTGAACCCGTGCCACTCCGGCTTCAAGGTCGACCTTGATATCGCAACCCATAGTCGTTTCGGTGACGACATCGTCGGGGGCCTCGACTTTCTCTTCAGGTTCCGGAATATCGATATTATCAAACAGGGAATCATCTCCCTGACTGTTACTGGCTGTTTTGAAGGATGAGGCACTGCCTTCAGAGCCAGAAGATTTGCTGGTACTTTCCGGTGTGTTTGCAACCGCATTGGCATCCGATAGCAATGCCATGGCCGCCGAAACAAGTCCGTCCACATCCCCCTCGGCATAGACGGTTTCGTTGGCGCCTACATCAGGACTGTTCTGGGCGATGCGAAACCGTGATTCAAGGGTGTCAGAGAGCTGGGATGATGCCGAGGTATCTTTCCGGATGACCTGAGACCAGGTGATGGCTGATGGAACAAGCCCGTCGACAGCTTCACCCGTCTTGACGGTCCCCAGAAGCTCGATCGTGTCGCGCATCGATTTTGTACCGATCGACTGATCGGTGATTTTTGCGCGCACCTGAAGATCTTCGCCAATCGATACATCATCAACAAAACTCAGCTGCATCTTCAACCGGGTTTCATCATTCGTCGATGATGACCCGGAACCAGACGAAGAGCTTGCAGATGATGAAGTTGATGAAGAGCCGGAACTTTCAGGAACAGCGGAACTGTCCGTAGTGCCTGGCTCTTCACTAAACAGATCGGGTGTTTCCTGTGCCCAGGCAACCGGGCCCGTAAGCAGCAGGGATGCGAATAAAATTCCGCGCAGGCAAACCTTTTGGACAGGCATTTCTAACCTCCATCAAAATGTCCATTTGGTTCCCGGCAAGGAAAGTATTGAACGTTCTAGTTTACGGTTGGCGGGGCCGCCAGACTTCGGCCTCCCCCCCGGTCATCCAGAGGGGGATCGGCACTTGCCTGCGTTGCAGACCTGGTCTCTTCGAGCATCACCCCGTCCGGATCATTGAGTGCAACGATTTCTGTCTCCTTGAAGTACAGATCCGTTGTTGGCTTGATCAGCAATCTTGATCTGGCCGGAATGGTCATGATCGAGGGAAGGTTCAGGGTCCGGTCAAGCATGTCGCCAATGACACGTGTCGTACCATCAACAATGATGGTCTGGCTGGCGTCCGACAGGGTTCCGTTCGTGGCCGCAAGCAGTTCCGTTCCTCCCGCAACGATCGCAGAAAGTGCCAGCGGTGAAACAACCTTTTCAAAGACATGGTTTTCGATCGGCCCGTGCAGACCCATGCGGCCCATGGCGTCCCGGCCCGGAAAACCGTTCTTCAGATAAAGGGAACTGCCATCAGGCCGCATGAATCTCTGCCAGGCGACATTGGTTCGCGTCTGCCCTTCTTCTGTCAGGGTTTCATAAATACCTTCGGCCATGGTTTCCGGTTCCAGCAATACCAGGGCACGGCCATGCCGCACGGCGTGATGACCAAGGATGGGCTGTTCAATCTTGCAACTGATTGTCCCGGCAAGCTGGGTGTTGATAGTTTCCTGAATGACACAGGGAATGGGCGTAAAGGTGGTGATAACCCTGCTCAGATCGACAGGAAAATCAAACTGACGACGTCCCGGGCTGTTTTCATCGCTGATATCGGATTGCGACATGCGGTATTTTTTCGGCGGTTCAGCCACGGGAATCTCGACGGTCGAGATCGTATCAGGTTCAGACATCGCCCTGACACGGGAAATCCTTTGCATCCGGATCTCTTCATCAGTGGCCCGACGGTCTACCGGTTTGGTGACTCGTCCCTGCAGGGGGACTTCCAGATTGATGGCCTGGCGCAGAACACCCGTATCGGTTTCCGCACTGACTAGAAGGGATCCGGATACCGGTTCGGTTCCGGCCGTATAGCTCAATTCAATGGAACAACTTGTATTGCGCAGCAGATTTGTCGAGGCGCAATCCATCCACTCGATGCTCACATTGTCAGATGTTTCATCCACCCTGTTTATGTAAACCGTGGCTTCACCATTATTGGTGATTTTAACCGTACGTTCGACGATCAGTCCTGACAGGGGTTCGCCAAAATCAACAACCGCCGGTTCGGCCAGAATTTTACCGGGGTCCTTTTCCGGTGCGGGCTCCGGATCGTTCTCGAGGATATTGATCAGAAGTGTTGACTGGCCGATTTCACCCCCGATCACGTCAGACAGGGTCACAAGTGCCGTCCGGCCGGGATTGAATTGCGTATTATCCAGAACACGCAGACGAATAACCTGCAGATCCTGATCGCCCCGAAACACTATCTGGCCATCCCCGATATCCTCGATCACGGCTTCAGTCGTACCCGGGGTCGTAACCGAATAGGACACCGATACGCGGCGGTCTGTCAGAAGATCCTTTCTGACGGGGATTTCAAGAAGGCCGGCATTCTCTTCGACAGTCATTTCTGACCGCTCAAGGGATATGACCGGCCAGTCACCTATCTGAAGAACACCCGAATTCTCGTCCGGCGTCTGGACCGGGACTTCAGGGAGCTGGTCCTGTCCCGTTTCTGATGGCCAGATGATATCCCATATTTCTTCATACCAGGTTTTTCCCGTTTCCTGGGCATGTGCCTGTGCCAGCGGCAATCCGATCAGGGCTGCGGCAAGAGACAGGCATAGAGGATATCTGAAACGGAATTTCATCCCGACACCCTTGTATTGTTGCCCGTCCAGATAATGCAGACAATCTTCTGTCCATTCCCCAGAAAGATATTCCGGCCAACGGACTGAACAGCGATGATGTTTGATTTCGGGCCTATTGCCTCGGTTTTTACCGGACTGTTGTAATCATCGATGACAGAGAGGATCGATGCCCGCTGAATGATATCGGATCTGTCCTCGTTATATTTCAGATAGGTGAAAAATCCGTCATGCCAGACGGAATCCGGTGCGATTTCCCGGGCTTCCTCACTGGCGATCCTGACATCGTAATCATCGGTTTTTACCTGTGACGGATCTGTTTCGATTTCGCGAAGCCATTCCGGTTTTCCATCCTTCCCGACATTGTTGCCTGAGGATGCAGGGGGCGAACCGGCCGTCCCAGCGGCGAGTGCCGGCCCGACTGAACCGGACAGGGCAGCTTCGAGTTCGGTGCCGGTGACCGTGCTGCTTGCCGGGTCCACAATTGAAACCCAGAAATCCGGAACAAGGTCCTGCGTATTATGGTTATAGCTGCTCAGGATGAATTTATACTGCCTTTTGCCCTTGCTCCCGAGCAGGGTAAGCGGTGTGTCCGCCCCGGTACGGCCCTTGTTGACCGACACCTTGATCACGTTCTTGCGTGTGATCCTGCCGTTGGCATCTTTCGGATAATCGGCCCGAAAAACCTGCGGATCACCGATATAAATTTCCTCGATGGATTCATAGAGAGGCAGAAAGATCGTCGTTCCGGCGAAGTTCCTGACATTGATGAAGGGAGCCGCATAAGGATCATAAATGATTTCCTTGATCCCCTTCCCGACCTGATCCTTTTCCTGGTCATGACTTTCCGAATAAAGCAGTTCCTGCTTTGATCTCAGATCGCATTCATAGCAGTCAAGCTCGTCGCTCCCCTGACTTTCTGTCATGCCCTGTGCGCCTCCGCCAGCGACATCGTCAATAAGACCCTGGGCAGTGACGGTTGACAGCGGACAACAGATGGCCAACAGCCAGATCATCACGTTATGACGGAATTTCATATACTCCCCCTATGCCCCATTACCGATGATCGGCGTTGCAATAAAATCATTAATCTTGAAACCGGCCTGGTTGAGAAACCGGTGCTGCCACTGTCCCGATACATTTTCGACAGCAGCCCAGAGCTGAACAATCAGCTTCTGGCTGTTGATCAGGAAACATCCCTTGCCGGAACTGCGGTTCTGGTTTTCCGTCTCGCTGCAATCAAACAGGGCTGTACCTTTGGGCTGGCCAAATTCCGAAACCGTGATCCTGAACTCCCACTGGGTCTCAAGCTGCCCCTGGGCATTTCTGCGATAGCCTTTGAAGATTCCCTCGGAATCAAAATTAACGACACGGCTGATCCCCTGTTTGATCAGGGTGTTGATATCCGTATTCTGATCAAGGAATTGCTTGTAAACGGCATCCGAAGACCTCAGATAGACGTAGCCGCAGATATCATCGACATAGCCTTTCTTGCTGTCATTCAGACAGCTCTGGGCCCAGCGCCTTTTCATCTCGTCGGCGACCGGCACGATCTCGTAGCGGTATTTCACATATCTGGCGGCTTCCCATTCCGACAGGATACGCTCACCGTCACTGCCTTCCTTGATGATCCGTGTCGAGATCGTCCTTTCGTTGATATCCCCGATCGGCACGAGAAACGGGATGGTTCGCTGAAGCGGCACGATCATCTGCAGCACCATGACAAGCCCGAAGACGGTAAAACCAAGAACAACATTGAGCGTAAGTGAAATTCTGAAGCCCATCAGGCGTGCTGCCGTATCATCGCCGTTTCGGCGCCGACCGGTAAATTCACCGACCTGATCGGGTTGTTCGGCTGTGCTGACAGGAGATCCGAGATCAATCTGATCGACAATGTCCGCATTCTTACGTCCGAAAAGCTTTCGCATCAGCCAATCCAGTCCCTGACGATGCGAATATCCTCAAGCGATGGTGCAGCTTTGGGCAGAGAGACACATGCACAGGGCGAGATCTTGTATTCATCAATTCCCCGCCCAGTTCCAATCACATCCATGTCTTCCGCCCCGGATGTGACACATCCTGACAGGGTCGCTGTCACAATCAGCAGTTTTGAAAGAGTTGCCAGTTTCCGCATCATGTCTTATCCCCCAAAAACATTCGGATTTTCGTCCGGGTTCTGCCACTCACCGGATCCGGTATCGTCAGGAGTTCCGGTTTCGGCATCCGGGTTTTTCCAGGTACCCACAGCTCCGGGTTTGCGACCTTCGTTCAGTTCTCGTGCCTGTTGCATCGCCATAAGCTCACCAAGCTGAAGGAGCGTTGCATGCATTTCTATAATCGCCTGGGTCTGGTTCAGGTTGATCGTTGAATTGACGGCTTCCTGGGTCCGAAGATTCCCGCCGTCGGTTAATCCTGATGCGGCTATTTTCGCGAGACCGAGCAGAACTTTTAAGGTAGCGGCCCGCTTTTCATTCTGCCCCTGCATCAACCATGCGCGCTTGACCATGTTCTCGCTGGCGCGTTGGAGCATCATTCGAGCCGGTGCTCCATCAGACTGCCCGTTTGCACTCGCAGAAAACACTGATCGGAATACTTTTGTCGCATCCTGAGCGTTGATTGGGGTCCCGGAGAGCAAATCGCCAAACTCTTCCTCAATGTAAGGTCCCGCGAAATCGACTAGACCACTCAGGGCCTCATAGCTGTCAACACTCTCTGTAATTCCTTCGATAGCTCCCCCTTCACCATCGGCGAGAATGCCGCTCGATATCACAGCAGGTGCGACTTCACTTCCAACCGTCTCAAGGATCGTTACAAGCTGGGTCAGACTTTCCTGACCCAGCGCCTCCTGGGCCGCGTTTTTTGCAAAATTTGTTGCATCAAACACGGCCATTCCTGCCAGTGCAGTTTGCACCCCAGGTCCCATGAGCAAAGCCGTCATGACAGACCCGACCACACCTCCAGCAATTGCGGGTATCCAGGTCGGGCCGGTCCGTATTCTATGGATGCGATATTTCTTCATTCTGCGGCTTCCTCCAGGCGGTGTCCGAATGAACCAAGACGACGCTTCTTTTCTGCCTGTGCGGCAAGATATGCCGGTACGGCAGCGATACCCTCGCCGTATTCCCGTTCGCATTGACGGAACAGTCCGGCAGCCTCGGGACCGCTTTCGAACAGGTCCAGCAAAGGTCCGTCTTCGGATTGATTGAGTTCAGAAAGGTCGGTAGACAAAATGACCGATCCCTCGGTTTTTCGTCTGAGCACGATAAAATGATCCAGATCCTGGACGTAATCGGACTGCATTTTGACCGCGGCAAATTCACGATCGCCCAAGCCAAGTCCGTCCATATAATCGGCTCTGTCGGCATTTTCGTTGGGAAGAAAAATATGGTTGTGGCAGGCTTCGCGAATGGTACCGAGAACGCCAAGAGCCACGGCCTGACTGACACGCTGGAATGAACTGACAATCACCCCGCGAAGCCGTCGGGCTTCATCATGAAGTTTGAGATACCACTTCACGAAATTCGGGCTGCCCTGAAGACAGGCCTTGGTTTCATCCATGATCATCAGCCAGGGACAGCCGAGTGCTGAGACCTGCTGTTCGATACGATAGGATATCAGGGGAATAATGGCCTGGCTCAGGCGGGGTACTTCGAGAAAACTGGTGGCATCAAAAGTAAACAGGCGGCAGTCACTGCCAAAATTCAATGAATCCTGTCGGGTTGAAAGGATGTGACCGTATTCTCCCCCCGGGCACCAGCGTTTGGCTTCTTCCTTGAGCTGGGTTCCTTCCCGGCATTCCTTCTCAAATTCGACCATGTTCCGGGCGGAAAGTGGCAATTTGGACATCAGGCGCAGGATACGGCTGATTTCTGCTGTTGTTTCCGTATCGGAAAGACACAGGGCATGATCGCTTAGCCATTTATGTACAAAGGGTGTGTCCCCGGTACCATCAGGCCGCAAGTCCAGCGAGAAAGGATTTAGGCGAGCGATTTCGGCATTGGGAATGTCGTGACTGGTATCGATATGGATGTATTTGCCGCCACAGGCCTTGGTGAAAACGTAAGAGCTGTCGAAACGGTCAAAAATGAAAACACGCGCGTCAGGATGGGCCAGAGTGGATGCCGCCAGGAAATTCTGCAGGACGGTCTTGCCGCCGCCGGTTTCCCCGAAAAGGGCTGTATGGCCCGGCGCCTTGCCGCTATCAAGCGCATGGAAAATCATGCCATATGCAGATTTGGCGGCCGTGTGGAAAAACTGGATCGGGCGCTGGCCCCAGTCACTTTTCTCATATCCCTGCTGGGGGGAGGGAAAACAGATGAAATTGGCAACATTTGAAGTGAAGGGTTTCATCGGACGTGTTTCAGTCCGATAGGGCGGATGGAGACAGAACCAGCGCTCATCCAGTTCATCGGTCACCTGAATGGCCGTGAATTTGCTGTCCTCGATGGCTTCCGTCACTTTATGGATGCCGTCAACAACCTCCGATCTGGTATCCCCCAGAACAAAAACCGTCATTTCGTAATCAAAGAACAGCTCGCCTGTTTCCGCTGATCGGATATCGACCAGTTCCGCGCCATGCATCACCTCCATGGCGGTTGTGTTTGTTGACCCTTCTTCATAACCGTTCTTGATATATTCCTTGACATAGGCCTGGGACTGCCTTTGATCGAGCGGTGTGAGCCATTGTGCCAAGGTCAGTTTCTGATCAAGACTGAGCAGTCTTTTGGGCAGATCATCTCCCCAGCGCACGGCACTGGTATGGAGCATCACCGCCCCCATCCAGCATTTGCGGCCCTTGTGAGAGAAAAGAGCGATCCCGTCGCCCCTGCGCAGATCGAATTCCCGGCTTTCAAAGGCCACCCTGCTCTGGCAGATCACCTCTGCCACCCGGTTATTGCCAAGGGCATCCTGATGGACATAAGTCGTGAAGCCCGGATTGACCATTTGAGCGAGATAGGTCAGCAGCGGGCTGTAGGCCTGTGTCTTTTTGCCCAGTGTCAGCGGCTCGGCGCCATATGAATTATTGGCACTTTCAAGACTTCCGAGCTGACGCACCAGATTTCGGGTTGTTGTATCGAGTTGTTCCTGCGGGTGGACACTGCTTCCCGGG
The DNA here is from genome assembly GCF_032921865.1 of Thalassospira lucentensis. Lineage (NCBI taxonomy): Bacteria > Pseudomonadati > Pseudomonadota > Alphaproteobacteria > Rhodospirillales > Thalassospiraceae > Thalassospira > Thalassospira lucentensis. Next base: position 2,584 of record NZ_CP136683.1, on the reverse strand, counting down.
ACGATCACCACGACATAATGGGTATTGCGATATGAGCGCGAAAAGCGCCGCATATACTGGCGGAAGATCTTTTCAATATATTCCGACACCGGATGCCCGTTATGCCGGGTCAGATCGACAACACGCCTTGTATCGACAAAAAGCAGCCTGCCCTGAAAGGCAAAACTTCCCGAGTTGGTCAGGTTGGTCAGCCATTGTTTCCGTTTCATGAAGAGGTCATGCTGCGCATTGCTGGACAGGGCATCCGTATCAAGCCCGCGAATGCGGATGACCTGAAATCGTGAACCATCCCGACAGATCACGGTCCGTCCGTCATTCTCGATCCGCTCATATCCGATATGGTCACTCAGACGGGTTCGCTTGTTGGACGGAAAAAAGAATGCCCGGACTGCCGGCATGAAAAATACCATGACCGCAAAACAGCAGCAGGCCAGAAGGAACAGCTGGAACAGCAGGCCGGATCGGTCAGGAACCTGAAGAAGCTCGTTTTCAATCATCAGTAGAAGGTCCCGCTTCTCGCAAAGGCCGGCACCCAGGCTATAATGCCGGACCTCGTGTGTTTGCGGACAAATTTGCGTCTCAGGGTGTAGAAAAGGAACGGATCACGGTAGGAAAACGGAACCAGGGTCAGCCAGAGAAAGAAATGAAGACCTACGGCCACATAGATGCTGGCCATCCCGCCCGCGACCAGCGAATAGCCGGTCGCGCCGACAACGGATGCCATGAAGCTCACCAGAAGGGCTCGCGTTAGCGCCCGCGGCAGCAGCAGCTGCTTTTGCGGATAAATGAGCGAGATGAGCGCGACCGACGGTTCCATTTCCGATCAGGTTCCGCCGGTTGTTGATGACAGGCCGAAAAAGGTCGCAACGTTCGCTGCAATCATGATGATCACACCGCCGACGAAAATCTGTTTCTGGAACTGTTTTGCCCAGTTGGACTGTCCAACCAGATAGGCTGCACCCAGAACCAGACAGGAGACACCAAGCATCCCGGCGACAACCTGACCCTTCAGACCGGTATTGGTCTTCGTCGTCAATTCATTCATCTGGGCAAAGACATCTGTCGTTTGTGCCAGCGCCTCATGCGCGAAAAGCTGCGTGACAGCAACGACATGGACCCATCTTGGAAGGTCGGCAATTCGTTCCGCGATCTTGAGTGTTCGATGAAAAAAGCGCATCATCTGATCTGGTATCCTCTATTGGATGACAAAATATCTTTCAATGTCCAATTTAAGCCATAAAGGCTCGTGTGAAAAGTGAAATCAAAAGACGTTAATGAAAATCAGACCGAGATCATCCAGACCAGTTTCAGGCTGGATGACGAAACGCATCTGCGTGTCTTGCGGATTTACGAAACATTCCGGGCCGAACCTGCGCCGGAAGGATGCCCCGTCCCTTCAGTCGCCGTTGTCTTTGGCTATCTTGTTCATCTCGCCATCAACTGGCTGAAAGAAAACAATATCGAGATTGCCAGGCTGAATGTAACGCCTTCGAAAAACCTGACCATCAAGCTCCTGAAGTCAGACGATCTCTGGCTTGAATCCATGCCGGTCCGGGCTTCTGAAAAGCAGATGAGTTTTGCGCGGAAGCTTGCCGGGGAAGCAGGCGTTAGCGTTCCCGAGGAATGTGTTCACGACACTCATCTCTGCCTCGAATTCATCACGCGCCTGACCAAAGATCCGGTTCAGCGCGAAAAGAATCTTCAGAAATACAAGCCTGCAGTCATTCCCAAATATGCACTGGTTGTCGCCTGCATAAATTTGGCCTACGATATGCTGTCACCAAAAGAAAAAATGAGGGACATCTATCAATGGCAAGCCTATCGCCAGCTTTACGCCAACAGCGAGAAGCGTTGATTGTAAAACTGTCTCCCGGACTGCGCGAACATGTTCGCAGTCAGCCGGCCGAGCGGATCGACACAGCTGTCAGCCATAGTCTCATCGTCGCCAACAGGCTTCCTGAATGGTGGCTCTATAACTACCCTGAAGGCACACCTGTAAGTACCAGGATATGGCTGTATCCCCGAACCATTGAACAGATCGAGCGACATGTGAAAAGATTGCGCATTCCCAAGCGAAAAGTCATGGAAGCGCTTTTGCTACTTGCCATTACCGATGAACAGAATGTCCTGCATCGGCCGGCAAGTGCGGCATGAAGAAATCATGACTGTGCAATTCAATCTGGACGATACCACCCTGGCGGAGAGAACACTCTGCTATCTTCTCAACCGACTTGAAGATTTTAACCGGAAATCCGGAACAGAACCGCCAATTCCAGGCGGGGATCTATCGCCCCTGCAGGTGTCCCTCGCCTTTGTTCGCTTCAAGGATCTGCTTGATGATACCCTGAAACGTCCATATCCGGGGAAAACAGTCCCGGGCGACTATCTGAATTTCATGCTGCCAGGGATGGTATTTCAGAGTGAGAAGGCTGAAGACCGGGTTTGTGACATCGATCCGGACCTGATCATTGGCGCGTCCTGGCAGGGCTATGGCGCGCCGCCCGATCCTGAAACCGAGATGGACAGTCTGAATTCATCCACCTCCAGACATCCCGGGAAATCCACCTGTCGTCTCCTGAAGAAC